>NZ_PTSB01000019.1:0-82593 GCF_002965125.1 Escherichia sp. MOD1-EC6162 | reverse complement strand
GGTGGAAGGTCAGCTTAATCCGCGTCTGCAACTGTGGGGCAACGTCGCCCAGCAGTTGGGTGACAACGGTTACAGCGATACCCAGGGAATGCTGGGCATGAAATATCTCTTTTAATGCCACTTTGCCGCCCGTCGCGGTATACGGGTGGCGCGCTCCCTGCATCAACCTGATAAGCGTAGCGCATCAGGCAAGCCGGACGGTGCTACTGCATGTCCGGCTTCTTCTACTTAAACTGACTAGATGTGCAGTTCCTGTAATTTCTCTTTCGGCAACGCCAGCTCTTCGTTGCTGTTGATACGCACACCACGTTCCAGGATGCTACGTGCAATATCCTGCGCTTCCTGCAACGAGTGCATCTGGTAAGTGCCACACTGGTAGACATTCAGTTCCGGGATCTGATTCTGATCCTGCACTTTCAGTACATCTTCCATTGCCGCTTTCCAGGCATCAGCGACACGCTTCTCATCTGGCGTACCAATCAGACTCATATAGAAACCGGTGCGACAACCCATTGGCGAGATATCGATGATCTCAACGCCGTTGCCGTTAAGATGGTTGCGCATAAAACCAGCAAACAGATGCTCCAGAGTATGGATACCTTTTTCTGGCATTACTTCTTTGTTCGGCACGCAAAAACGCAGATCGAACACAGTGATTGCGTCGCCATGCGGGGTGTTCATTGTTTTCGCCACCCGAACTGCAGGCGCTTCCATCCGGGTATGATCGACTGTGAAGCTATCTAACAACGGCATTTAGCCACCTCCGGTAATTTTTTTTTAAATATTCTGAACTCTTTGTTCCCAGGCGAGTCTGAGTATATGAAAGACGCGCATTTGTTATCATCATCCCTGAATTCAGAGATGAAATTTTGGCCACTCACGAGTGGCCTTTTTCTTTTCTGTCAGGCGTGTTTTTCCAGCCACACCTTGAACGGTTCGGTATCTGCAGCTTCCATTTCCTGCTGACGGCGTTTAGACGCTTCGCGTTCGGCAATAAAATCCTCTTCACGCAGAATTTCCAGCGGCTCTTCACGCAGCAAATTGCGGTAAGCCTCACCAAATGCTTTACCAGTTCCGCCAATGCCAGTATCAATCATAGACCGTAAGATACGGGCAGAGAAAGTCAGATCGGGATTATCAAAGCAGGCTACCAGCTCATCACACACTTTCTGATACGCTTCGCCGCCGTTAATGCTGTCCAGGGTTTGCGCAACACGTTTCAGATCCCGGAACAGATCTTTGCCCACCTGCGGCAGCGGGAATTGTGCAGTTTCACAGCCAATTCCCAGCGTCAGCCCCGGCTTACGCCCTTCAAGGATCACCCGGTTCCAGTTGACGCGTGTACAGGCAAGTTCGCTACTGCTCATTTCCGGCGCGTCAGCTAACGCACACCAGACCATAAACAGGTCGAGGAAACGCACCTGCTGCTCATCAACACCTATCGGTGAGAAGGGGTTGATATCCAGCGAACGCACTTCGATATATTCAATGCCGCCGCGCAACAGCGCATCAGAAGGCGACTCACTGCTGCGAGTAACGCGTTTCGGACGAATCGGCGCATACAGTTCATTTTCAATCTGCAGTACGTTACTGTTGATTTGCAGTCGCTTGCCGTCTTTCTCAAGACCAATCTTCGCGTACTCTTCCGACGGCGTTTTAATTGCCCGCTTCAGACCAGCTACGTACTCGTAGAGATCGTTAAAGGTAATACCAAGATTACTTTGCGATTTATTGGTATAGCCCAGATCGCTCAAACGAAGAGAGGTCGCATACGGAAGGTAGTACATGCCACTCTCGGTTTTCTCAAACGGTAGCGACGTCGGTTTACCTTGCAGGAAAGAAGAACAAATCGCCGGGGAAGCGCCAAACAAATACGGGATAACCCAACCGAAACGATAGTAGTTACGGATAGCACGGAAGTAGCCCGCTGAGATTTTCTCTTTGGCGTCAACGCCCGAGATATCACCACACTTCGCCTGCCAGAATGCCATTGGTAAAGAGAAGTTGTAGTGTACGCCGGAGATGGTTTGCATCAGCGCGCCATAGCGATTTTTCAGCCCTTCACGGTACAGCGTTTTAAAGCGACCGGTATTGGAAGTGCCATACTGCGCCAGTTCGATATCCTGACCTTCCGCGATGTAACATGGCATACTTAACGGCCACATCCGCTCATCGCCAATGTTACGCGCGGTATAGCGATGCAAATCGCGCATAAAGGTCAGCATATGTTCAATATCGCCATCGACCGGCGTAATAAATTCCAGCAACGCTTCGGCAAAATCGGTCGTGATCCATTTATGCGTCAGTGCGGAACCTAATGCTTCAGGATGACCCGTTGTTGCTAGTGTGCCATCTGGATTAACACGTAAAGTTTCGCGCTCAAGACCGCGCTGTATCCCCGTTAATGCCTGAGGATGTTTTTCCAGCCAGGCCAGCGCCTGTGATACGTCCGGGATCAAATTGACCTCCCGCCTGTCAAAATCGTTTTAATTAGCATAACTGTAATGGTGGCCATGTGTGCAGGCCTACAATTAGTGCCACCACATCATGCCCTGAACGGTGGCTACTGCAACCGCAACGTAGCGCAACGCTTTACCAAGGCACAAAAAAAGATTACTGGTCCCCACGAGATGCGCATCCATCCCGCTAACAGACACAGTAAGTCGCCAATCACTGGCATCCAGCTTAATAAGAGTGTGACTGCGCCATAGCGTTTCAGCCAGCCAATGGCTTCTTCTTGCCAGCGCGATGTTTTGCGCAATGGAAAGAAACGCCCAAGGATAACGTTAGTTAACCCTCCAAGGCTATTACCCATTGTTGCTGTTAATACTAAAACCCAGGGATGACTCACCCCAGAAAGTAACATTGCCACCAGCACAACTTCCGAATTGCCGGGTAATAGTGTAGCGCTGAGAAAACTACTGGCAAACAACGAGAAGAGCGATAGCGCCTCACTCACAACAAGCGAACATCCACAACGTCCATGCCTGCGGCGCGAGCAGCCTGAATACCGAAATCAGCATCTTCAAAGACCACGCACTGTGTTGGTTGCACTCCCATACGCTGTGCGCACAACAAAAATGTGTCTGGCGCAGGTTTATGATGTTTGACGTGATCGGCAGCAACGACGGCGTCAAAATAACGGCGCAATCCCAGATGTGTTAACAGCACCTCAGCTATAGCGCTTTCACTCCCCGTACCGACAGCCATTGGGCGACGACCATGCCAACTCTTCACTACGTCAACAAGAGGAAGCGGCTCGACGCTATCCAGCAGCATGCTTCTTACCGCCTCTGTTTTTTCACGCGCCAGAGCATGTGGGTCGAGATCGGCCTGGTTCAACTCAATGATCGCCTGGGCAATACGCCAGGTAGGCGAACCATTAAGTGCGATCATGGCCTGTACATCGTACTGAAGACCGTAACGTCCTAATACTTCGCGCCACGCTTTACGGTGCGTAGGCTCGGTATCCAGAATGGTGCCATCCATATCAAATATTAAACCAGCATAACGCTCGTACATGGCCTTCTCACAAATCGAAAAATATGACGCTACTTTAGCGTAATTGCTTGATTTTGTCGCTGATGGCGAAGGGGAAGATTATTCAGGAAATGGATAAAATCGTCATTTAGAAATGAAATATTTTTGAGGGGATCTTTTGGAGAAGATGGTGTATCCGGGAGGATAACTCACTGGCGTTCGCCCTTCGGGCCGTTGCTGGCGCAACGTTATCCTCCCTGGTGCTTGCGTCAATTTTGCAGACCATGAAGATTATCAATCGTGGATAATACGAAGAGGATGGTGCATCCGGGAGGATTCGAACCTCCGACCGCTCGGTTCGTAGCCGAGTACTCTATCCAGCTGAGCTACGGATGCATCGGGAAAGCTTATTTTACTGCTGATATTGATATCGCTACTAAAGCCATATCAAGCAAGAGATGGTGCATTCGGGAGGATTACTCGCCTTGCGGCTCGCCCTTCGGGCCGTTGCTAAAGCAACATTATCCTCCCTGGTGCCTGCGGTTAGTACCGCCACCTCTTCGATACCTTCATCGCTGAAGGTTACGGAGAATATGGTGCATCCGGGAGGATTCGAACCTCCGACCGCTCGGTTCGTAGCCGAGTACTCTATCCAGCTGAGCTACGGATGCATCGGGAAAATTTATTTTACTGCTGATATTGATACCGCTACTAAAGCCATATCAAGTAAGAGATAGTGCATCCGGGAGGATTACTCGCCTTGCGGCTCGCCCTTCGGGCCGTTGCTAAAGCAACGTTATCCTCCCTGGTGCTTGCGGTTAGTACCGCCACCTCTTCGATACCTTCATCACTGAAGGTTACGTAGAATATGGTGCATCCGGGAGGATTCGAACCTCCGACCGCTCGGTTCGTAGCCGAGTACTCTATCCAGCTGAGCTACGGATGCATCGGGAAACTTACTTTACTGCAGATTTTTTGACACCGCTGCTAAAGCCGTATCAAGCAAGAGATGGTGCATCCGGGAGGATTACTCGCCTTGCGGCTCGCCCTTAGGGTCGTTGCTAAAGCAACGTTATCCTCCCTGGTGCCTGCGGTTAGTACCGCCACCTCTTCGATACCTTCATCGCTGAAGGTTACGGAGAATATGGTGCATCCGGGAGGATTCGAACCTCCGACCGCTCGGTTCGTAGCCGAGTACTCTATCCAGCTGAGCTACGGATGCAAATGGCGGTGAGGCGGGGATTCGAACCCCGGATGCAGCTTTTGACCGCATACTCCCTTAGCAGGGGAGCGCCTTCAGCCTCTCGGCCACCTCACCACACGCCTCTTACGAGTGCTTCGAAGAACTTGTTTATCGCTCATCGTCGCTGCGTGGCGCACATATTACTTTCTGAGACTTATAAGTCAAACAATTTTTCCCACACTTTTATCGTTTGCACACTTCACGCTCAATTAGTCTGTAAAAACGCCAAAAAGAGTGTTTTATCAACAGAAAAACGGGCATCTGAAAGGTAGCGGTAATACAGAAAAAGGGAGACTAAAGATGAATGAACGGGTGTAACGCGAAAAGAAAATGAAGTGAAGGAGAAATTTTGAGGGTGCGTCTCACCGTTAAAGATGAGACGCGGAAAGATTAGTAACTGGACTGCTGGGATTTTTCAGCCTGGATACGCTGGTAGATCTCTTCACGGTGAACAGAAACTTCCTTCGGGGCATTTACGCCAATACGTACCTGGTTGCCCTTTACCCCTAAAACTGTCACGGTGACCTCATCCCCAATCATGAGGGTCTCACCAACTCGACGAGTCAGAATCAGCATTCTTTGCTCCTTGAAAGATTAAAAGAGTCGGGTCTCTCTGTATCCCGGCATTATCCATCATATAACGCCAAAAAGTAAGCAATGACAAACACATTACATGTAAGCAGTCATGGCATTACATTCTGTTAAACCTAAGTTTAGCCGATATACACAACTTCAACCTGACTTTATCGTTGTCGATAGCGTTGATGCGAATGCCGCAGACTCACTCTGCGGCATTGCCTGACGCTTATATTATTGCAATTTCGCGCTGACCCAGCCTTTCACACTGGCTAACGCTGCAGGTAAGGCCGCAGCATCCGTACCACCGGCTTGCGCCATGTCAGGACGTCCACCACCCTTGCCGCCCACCTGCTGAGCGACCATACCAATCAGTTCCCCTGCTTTCACACGATCTGTGACGTCCTTAGATACGCCTGCAATCAGAGAAACCTTACCTTCGGCTACCGTTGCCAGCACGATAATTGTCGACCCCAGCTGATTTTTTAAATCGTCAACCATGGTACGTAACATTTTCGGCTCAACACCGCTAAGCTCGCTAACCAACAGCTTAACACCATTAACATCAATTGCCTTACTGGAAAGATTCGCACTCTCCTGCGCAGCAGCCTGTTCTTTAAGCTGTTGTAACTCTTTTTCCAACTGACGCGTACGTTCCAGCACTGAACGCACTTTATCAACCAGATTGTTGCTATCGCCTTTCAGCAGATGCGCGACTTCGCTTAAGCGATCGCTGTCCGCATGAACAGTGGTGATAGCACCTTCTCCGGTTACCGCTTCGATACGGCGAACGCCTGCAGCAGTACCCGATTCAGAGATGATGCGGAACAGGCCGATATCACCGGTGCGGCTGGCGTGAGTACCGCCACACAGCTCGGTAGAGAAATCGCCCATGCTCAGCACACGTACGCGTTCATCATACTTCTCACCGAACAACGCCATCGCGCCTTTCGCTTTAGCCGCCTCAAGATCCATGATGTTGGTTTCGATCGGCAGGTTGCGACGAATCTGTGCGTTCACCAGGTCTTCGACCGCTCGAATCTCTTCAGGTTTCATCGCTTCGTTATGCGAGAAGTCGAAACGCAGCACTTTGTCGTTAACCAAAGAACCTTTCTGGGAGACATGAGTACCCAGAACCTGGCGCAATGCAGCGTGCATCAGGTGCGTTGCGGAGTGGTTCAGACGAATACGGGCGCGGCGCGCTTCATCAACATCAGCCTGCACCGCGTCGCCCACTTTCAGAGAACCCGCAGCAAGTTTACCGATGTGACCTATCGCCTGGCCGTATTTTTGAGTGTCTTCCACCGCAAAAGAGAAGCTTGCGCCTTTCAGTTCGCCTTTATCGCCAACCTGGCCGCCTGATTCTGCATAGAATGGCGTTTGATCCAGTACGACAACCGCTTCCTGGCCTGCATTGATTGCATCAACAGCTTTGCCATCAACAAACAGTGCAGTCACTTTACCGTTCAGTTCCAGATGGTCATAGCCTTTAAATTCAGAAGCGCTATCAACACGGATCATCGCGTTGTAATCAGCGCCAAAGCCACTGGCTTCACGTGCGCGACGGCGCTGCTCTTCCATTGCTGCTTCAAAACCGGCTTCATCGACTTTGATGTTGCGCTCACGACAAACGTCAGCCGTCAGGTCAACCGGGAAACCGTAGGTATCGTACAGACGGAAAGCCGTTTCGCCATCCAGCGTATCACCAGAAAGTTTCGCTAACTCTTCGTCCAACAACGCCAGACCGCGCTCCAAAGTACGCGCAAACTGCTCTTCTTCAGTTTTCAGCACCTGCTCAACCAGCGCCTGCTGGCGTTTCAGGTCTTCACCCGCAGAGCCCATAACGTCGATCAGCGGACCAACCAGTTTGTAGAAGAAGGTTTCTTTCGCGCCCAGCATATTGCCGTGACGTACCGCGCGACGAATGATACGACGCAGTACATAACCACGGTTTTCATTGGATGGCATGACACCATCTGCAATCAGGAATGCGCAGGAACGAATGTGGTCAGCGATAACACGCAGCGATTTGTTGCTCAGATCGGTCGCGCCAGTGACTTTTGCAACCGCCTGAATCAGCGTGCGGAACAGGTCAATGTCATAGTTAGAGTTAACGTGTTGCAGCACCGCAGCAATTCGCTCCAGCCCCATACCGGTATCAACAGACGGCTTCGGAAGCGGTTCCATAGTGCCATCGGCCTGGCGGTTGAACTGCATGAAGACGATGTTCCAGATCTCAATGTAACGGTCGCCGTCTTCTTCTGCGCTTCCCGGAGGGCCACCCCAGATATGGTCGCCGTGATCATAGAAAATTTCGGTGCACGGGCCGCACGGTCCAGTGTCGCCCATCTGCCAGAAGTTGTCAGATGCGTATGGCGCACCTTTGTTATCACCGATGCGAATAATACGTTCGCGTGGGATCCCAACTTCTTTTTCCCAGATTTCGTAGGCTTCGTCGTCGCTTTCATAGACGGTAACCCACAGACGCTCTTTCGGCAGGGCAAACCATTTTTCGCTGGTCAGCAATTCCCATGCAAACTGAATAGCATCGTGTTTGAAATAGTCACCGAAGCTGAAGTTGCCCAGCATTTCGAAGAAGGTGTGATGGCGTGCGGTGTAACCGACGTTTTCCAGGTCGTTGTGTTTACCACCCGCACGCACGCAGCGTTGGGAAGTGGTAGCGCGGGAATAATTACGCTTGTCGAGCCCAAGGAACACATCCTTGAACTGGTTCATCCCGGCGTTGGTAAACAACAAAGTTGGGTCGTTATGGGGAACCAGGGAACTGCTGGCAACTACCTGATGCCCCTTACTGTGGAAAAAGTCGAGAAACGCCTGACGGATCTCAGCGGTGCTCTTGCTCATAATTATCCTGAAATCAAGCTAAAGAAATATCGCTACCAGCAGCAACGTGTTGTTAACCGCCGGGCTGGTAACTGAAAAAGTGGGAATAAGATAAGTTTTCTTGACTGGGAAGTAAAATACCGTATGCGTTCAGTCGGCAAAATTTCGCCAAATCTCCTGGATATCTTCCATCAGATAGCCACGATAGAGCAGAAAACGCTGGATCTTAACTTTTTCTGAAAAGATGGTTGGCAAAGGTTCACCATATTTTCGCGTCGCTTGATCACGCGCCAGCGCGCACCAGTCGATGTCACATTCACGCATCGCTTTTTCTGTCGCCTCTCGGGAGATCCCTTTCTGGCTCAGTTCCTGACGAATACGTGCCGGTCCATATCCTTTGCGACTGCGACTGGCGATAAAGCGTGCAACAAAGCGGCTGTCATCGAGATAACCGTGTTCATGACACCAGGCGATAACACGCTCATAATCTTCTGCCGTGGCATCAATCTCTTCCGGGCCATTTTTGCCCATAATCGGTGCGGCAAGTTTACGGCGCAGTTCCTGCTCACTGTGATCACGTACCGCCAGAATACGTACCGCGCGATCCAACAGGCGAGTATATATCGGGCGACGGGGCGTTAATTCGGTCATGGCATCCCCTTAAAACTTAAAAAGCAAAAGGGCCGCAGATGCGACCCTTATGTATCAAACAAGACGATTAAAAATCTTCGTTCGTTTCTGCTACACCTTCGCTGTCATCAACAGAGAAATCTGGCGCTGCATTTGGGTTGCTCAGCAGCAACTCACGCACTTTCTTCTCGATCTCTTTCGCAGTTTCCGGGTTGTCTTTCAGCCATGCTGTCGCATTTGCTTTACCCTGGCCGATCTTCTCGCCTTTATAGCTGTACCATGCACCCGCTTTCTCGATCAGCTTCTCTTTCACGCCCAGGTCAACCAGTTCGCCGTAGAAGTTGATGCCTTCGCCGTAGAGGATTTGGAATTCAGCCTGTTTAAACGGCGCAGCGATTTTGTTCTTCACAACTTTCACGCGAGTTTCGCTACCCACCACGTTTTCGCCCTCTTTCACCGCGCCAATACGGCGGATATCGAGACGAACAGAAGCGTAGAATTTCAGCGCATTACCACCGGTAGTGGTTTCAGGGTTACCGAACATCACGCCAATTTTCATACGGATCTGGTTGATGAAAATCAGCAACGTGTTGGATTGCTTCAGGTTACCCGCCAGCTTACGCATCGCCTGGCTCATCATACGTGCCGCAAGGCCCATATGAGAGTCACCAATTTCGCCTTCGATTTCTGCTTTCGGCGTCAGCGCCGCAACGGAGTCAACAACGATAACATCTACCGCGCCAGAACGTGCCAGAGCGTCACAGATTTCCAGAGCCTGCTCACCAGTGTCCGGTTGAGAGCACAGCAGATTATCAATATCGACGCCCAGTTTACGTGCATAGACTGGGTCCAGCGCGTGTTCAGCATCGATAAACGCACAGGTTTTACCTTCACGCTGCGCAGCGGCAATCACCTGTAACGTCAGCGTGGTTTTACCGGAAGATTCCGGCCCGTAGATTTCGACGATACGGCCCATCGGCAGACCACCTGCCCCAAGCGCGATATCCAGTGAAAGCGAACCGGTAGAGATGGTTTCCACATCCATGGAACGGTCTTCACCCAGGCGCATGATGGAGCCTTTACCAAATTGTTTCTCAATCTGGCCCAGTGCTGCCGCCAACGCTTTCTGTTTGTTTTCGTCGATAGCCATTTTTACTCCTGTCATGCCGGGTAATACCGGATAGTCAATATGTTCTGTTGAAGCAATTATACTGTATGCTCATACAGTATCAAGTGTTTTGTAGAAATTGTTGTCGCAACGTCTGTAATGCATAAGCCGTCGCCTGACGTCGTACTGCATCACGGTCACCGCTGAAGCATTCCCGGCGGGTAATGCCTTCGCTGCTGGCAGAAGCAAACGCAAACCAGACGGTGCCTACAGGCTTCTCTTCACTGCCGCCATCCGGTCCGGCAATGCCGCTGATAGACACGGCATAATCAGCTCGAGCCGCTTTCAGTGCACCAATTGCCATTTCCACCACGACGGGTTCACTCACCGCGCCATGCTGCGCCAGCGTCTCTTCACGTACGCCGATCATCTGCGCTTTAGCCTCGTTACTGTAGGTGACAAATCCGCGTTCAAACCAGGCGGAACTGCCAGCAATATCGGTAATAACTTTCGCGACCCAACCGCCGGTACAAGACTCAGCGGTTGTGACGGTTGCGCCACGGGCTTTCAGTGCCAGCCCGACCTGTTCACTCAATTGCATCAGTTCACTGTCAGTCATCACAACCTCTGTCAGTCAAAAATTTATGCCGGACAAGATAGCACTTTCCCGCAGAAGATGGGGACGAGCGATTCATTTTACGAGTCGCATTCCGAAATAAGACTGTTACGACCAACCGGTAAAGAAAAAAGCTACCATGCCGCGTTCACATTGATATGTATTCACAGGGAGAGAAAAGCAATGGCAACAAAGAAAACGGATAACACCCCACAAAACGTGCTCAAACAGACCACGCAAATGCGCATGTGGGTCACCATTGGCGGCGTCAGCGCCCTGGTTACAGTGGTATGTAAGATTTTATCTTCTGGCTATCTTGAACCTTTCGACTTCGGTCAGGCTGCATTAGGCGTTGTATGCCTGGGATATACGATATCGCTGTCGAAAAAAATCAAGCAATTACGTAATTCGAATAAACAGTAATAAAGCAGAGGGAAGTTTAAACTCCCCTCTTGTCAGTTGTTACTGTACGCGCGCCAGCGCCACAGCCTGTCCTAACTGCCAGACTGCCATTGCATAATGGGTGCTGTGGTTGTAACGAGTAATGGTGTAGAAGTTCGGCAGACCATACCAGTACTGGTAACCCGTCCCAACATCCAGACGCAGCAAGCTGGCCTGCTGATGATTCCCCAACGGCTGCTGCGGCGTCAAACCTGCCGCAGCAAGCTGCGAAATGCTGTACTTAGTTTTGAAACCATTTGGTAAACCTGGAGCCTGGCCGTTTGCCATCACCGCCACCAGGTCACCTTTCACCCAGCCGTGCGCTTTGAAATAGTTTGCCACACTACCAATAGCATCAACCGGATCCCACAGGTTGATATGACCATCACCGCTAAAGTCCACGGCGTATTGTTTGTAAGACGATGGCATAAACTGTCCATAGCCCATCGCTCCGGCAAAGGAACCTTTCAGATTGAGCGGATCATCCTGCTCATCGCGCGCCATTAGCAGGAAGGTTTCCAGTTCGCCAGAGAAATATTCCGCGCGGCGTGGATAGTTAAATGACAGCGTTGCCAGCGCATCAAGGATGCGGGTTTTACCCATCACGCGTCCCCAGCGGGTTTCGACGCCAATAATTCCGACGATAATTTCTGGCGGTACACCATATACCTGCCACGCGCGATTCAGCGCATCTTCATATTGATTCCAGAAAACCACGCCGTTCTGCACGTTATCCGGAGTAATAAATTTTTTGCGATAACGCAGCCATGCACCGTTCGGGCCTGATGGCGGCTGCACCGATGTGGTCGGTGCCTGGTTATCCATCAACCGCAGTACCGAATCCAGACGTTTCGCCTGGGAAAGGATTTCTTGCAGTTGCTGACGATCGAAGCCGTGTTTGCTCACCATTTTATCGATGAACTGCTGGGCATTCGGGTTGTTGGCGAAGTCACCGCCCATCTGCATCACATTGTGCTGCGGCTCAAGCAGGAAGCCGCCAGACGGCGTTCCGGTGGTCGTTTCAGTCTCGGTAGGTTTTGGCTTGCTGCTGCAGGCGGCAAGCAACACAAAAAGGGGAAGCAATGTTACATAACGACGCTTGAACATGAGGAGTCCATTTAACAGATTCAACCTGGGGCAAGTATGGTAAAGCATCGCGCCCTGCACAAGGAAGCGGTAGTCGCTCCCCGATACGGACTTTACATAACTCAAATACCCTTCATCGATACACCTTCACCATAACTTTCAAATTAAAATATTTATCTTTCATTTTGCGATCAAAATAACACTTTTAAATCTTTCGATCTGATTAGATTAGGTTGCCGTTTGGTAATAAAACAATAAATTCTGAAGGAGAGAACAATGATAGAAACCATTACTCATGGCGCAGAGTGGTTCATCGGGCTGTTCCAGAAAGGCGGAGAGGTGTTTACCGGGATGGTGACCGGCATTCTTCCGCTGTTGATTAGCCTGCTGGTAATCATGAACGCACTGATTAATTTTATCGGTCAACATCGTATTGAACGTTTTGCTCAACGTTGCGCCGGTAATCCTGTTTCCCGTTACCTGCTGCTACCGTGCATTGGTACGTTTGTCTTTTGTAACCCCATGACCTTAAGCCTCGGTCGCTTTATGCCGGAAAAGTACAAACCCAGCTACTATGCGGCGGCTTCTTATAGCTGCCACTCAATGAATGGCCTCTTCCCCCATATCAACCCCGGCGAATTGTTTGTTTATCTTGGAATTGCCAGCGGTCTGACAACGCTGAACCTGCCACTTGGCCCGCTGGCCGTCAGTTATCTGTTGGTAGGCCTGATCACTAACTTCTTCCGCGGTTGGGTGACCGACCTGACCACCGCCATTTTTGAGAAAAAGATGGGCATTCAACTTGAACAGAAAGTTCGTCTGGCAGGAGCAACATCATGACACGTATTCGGATCGAAAAAGGGACGGGTGGCTGGGGCGGCCCGCTGGAGCTGGAAGCCACTCCGGGGAAAAAAATCGTCTATATCACCGCCGGTACACGTCCTGCGATTGTCGACAAACTGGCACAGCTTACTGGCTGGCAGGCTATCGACGGATTTAAAGAAGGTGAACCCGCAGAAGCGGAAATCGGCGTCGCGGTAATCGACTGTGGCGGTACACTGCGCTGCGGCATCTATCCCAAGCGGCGTATTCCCACTATCAATATCCACTCAACGGGCAAGTCCGGTCCGCTGGCGCAGTACATCGTGGAAGATATTTATGTCTCCGGTGTAAAAGAAGAAAACATCACTGTAGTGGGTGATGCTGCTCCACAATCCTCTACCGTAGGTCGTGACTACGACACCAGCAAGAAAATCACCGAACAAAGCGATGGCTTACTGGCGAAAGTAGGAATGGGCATGGGGTCTGCGGTTGCCGTGCTGTTCCAGTCTGGCCGCGACACCATCGACACCGTATTAAAAACCATCCTGCCGTTTATGGCGTTCGTCTCGGCGCTTATCGGCATCATTATGGCTTCCGGTCTTGGCGACTGGATAGCCCACGGTCTTGCTCCGCTGGCCAGTCATCCTCTGGGACTGGTGATGCTGGCACTCATCTGCTCCTTTCCGCTGCTTTCGCCTTTCCTCGGCCCTGGCGCGGTTATCGCGCAGGTTATCGGCGTATTGATTGGCGTGCAGATTGGTCTCGGCAATATTCCGCCGCATCTGGCTTTACCGGCGCTGTTTGCCATCAACGCGCAGGCGGCCTGCGATTTTATCCCGGTCGGTTTGTCTCTGGCGGAAGCCCGTCAGGACACGGTTCGCGTCGGTGTCCCTTCTGTACTGGTGAGCCGCTTTCTGACCGGCGCGCCTACCGTACTTATCGCCTGGTTTGTCTCCGGTTTTATCTATCAATAGAGGTTAAAACATGACCGTTATTTATCAGACCACCATCACCCGTATCGGCGCGAGTGCGACTGACGCTCTCAGCGATCAGATGCTCATCACCTTTCGTGAAGGCGCGCCTGCGGATCTCGAAGAGTATTGCTTCATTCATTGCCACGGCGAATTGAAAGGTGAACTCCATCCCGGTTTGCAATTTTCTCTCGGACAGCATCGCTATCCGGTAACCGCCGTTGGCAGCGTGGCGGAAGACAACCTTCGCGAACTGGGTCATGTCACCCTGCGCTTCGATGGTTTAAGCGAAGCGGAATTTCCGGGCACTGTCCATGTGGCAGGCCCCGTACCCGACGATATCGCGCCGGGATCAGTTTTGAAGTTTGAATCTGTTAAGGAGTAAAAAATGAATCAGGTTGCTGTTGTCATCGGTGGTGGGCAAACCTTAGGCGCGTTCCTGTGCCACGGTCTGGCTGCCGAGGGGTATCGCGTGGCGGTTGTCGATATTCAGAGCGACAAAGCTGCAAATGTGGCGCAAGAAATTAATGCAGAATATGGCGAAGGCATGGCATATGGTTTTGGTGCTGATGCCACCAGCGAGCAGAGCGTACTGGCACTCTCTCGTGGGGTAGATGAGATCTTTGGTCGTGTGGATTTACTGGTCTACAGCGCCGGAATTGCTAAAGCAGCGTTTATCAGCGATTTCCAACTGGGGGATTTTGACCGCTCGCTACAGGTAAATCTGGTGGGCTACTTCCTTTGTGCGCGTGAATTTTCGCGCCTGATGATCCGCGACGGCATTCAGGGACGGATTATTCAGATCAACTCGAAATCAGGCAAAGTGGGCAGCAAACACAACTCTGGTTACAGCGCCGCGAAATTTGGCGGAGTCGGTCTTACCCAGTCACTGGCGTTGGATCTTGCGGAGTACGGCATTACGGTGCATTCACTGATGCTCGGTAACTTGCTGAAATCACCTATGTTCCAGTCACTATTGCCGCAATACGCCACTAAGCTGGGCATAAAACCGGATCAAGTCGAGCAATATTACATCGATAAAGTGCCACTTAAGCGCGGCTGCGATTATCAGGACGTGCTGAATATGTTGTTGTTCTACGCCAGTCCAAAAGCGTCGTACTGCACCGGGCAGTCGATTAATGTCACTGGCGGTCAGGTCATGTTCTGATCAACAGCGGAGATCCTTTAAGGATCTCCGCGAGACTGCCTGATGCGCTACGCTTATCAGGCCTACGCCCCCATACAACACATTGAATTAACAGAACTTTTAAGACCTAATAAGGCGTTCACGCCGCATCCGGCATGAATAAAGCACACACTGTAAACATTCTCAGCGAAAATCCTCCGCCACCACATATAAGGAGAAGTTATGGTATCCGCTCTCATCACCGTCGCCGTTATCGCCTGGTGTACACAACTGGTCTTAGGCGGCTGGCAAATTTCTCGTTTTAACCGTGCCTTCGATGCACTTTGCCAGCAAGGCCGCGTTGGCGTGGGCCGTTCCAGCGGGCGCTTTAAACCGCGGGTCGTAGTCGCCATCGCCCTGGACGATCAGCAGCGCATCGTCGACACCTTGTTTATGAAAGGACTGACCGTTTTCGCCCGACCGCAAAAAATTCCCGCCATTACGGGTATGCATTCTGCTGATTTACGGCCCGATGTGATCTTTCCCCATGATCCATTATCGCAGAATGCTCTATCATTGGCGCTTAAACTGAAACGTAGATAATTTCGTTGTGAATGCTACTTGCTTGCGAAGTTATCATTTTGAAACCTAAATCAGGTAATCACGCCTATGAAACCTCGTCAGCGTCAGGCCGCCATTCTGGAGTATCTGCAAAAGCAGGGGAAATGCTCGGTTGAAGAATTGGCGCAATACTTTGACACCACAGGCACAACCATTCGCAAAGATCTGGTCATTCTGGAACATGCCGGAACCGTCATTCGTACCTATGGCGGCGTGGTGTTAAATAAAGAGGAATCCGATCCGCCAATCGATCATAAAACGCTCATCAACACCCACAAAAAAGAGTTGATAGCGGAAGCCGCCGTCAGTTTTATCCACGATGGCGACTCAATCATTCTCGATGCTGGCAGTACCGTATTGCAGATGGTGCCAATGCTCTCGCGCTTTAATAACATCACAGTGATGACCAACAGTCTGCATATTGTCAATGCGCTATCCGAACTGGATAACGAGCAAACCATCCTGATGCCTGGCGGAACATTTCGCAAAAAATCGGCCTCATTTCACGGGCAACTTGCCGAGAATGCCTTCGAACATTTCAGCTTCGATAAATTGTTTATGGGCACCGACGGCATCGATCTGAATGCAGGCGTAACGACTTTCAACGAGGTCTACACCGTCAGTAAAGCGATGTGTAATGCTGCGCGCGAAGTTATTTTGATGGCTGACTCATCGAAGTTTGGTCGTAAAAGCCCCAATGTAGTTTGCAGTCTTGAAAGCGTCGATAAACTCATTACCGACGCAGGCATTTCTCCAGCGTTTCGTCAGGCGCTGGAAGAGAAAGGGATCGACGTGATCATCACCGGAGAAAGCAATGAGTGAAGCACTACTGAACGCGGGACGTCAGACGTTAATGCTGGAGTTGCAGGAAGCAAGCCGTTTACCTGAACGTCTGGGCGATGATTTTGTTCGCGCCGCCAATATCATCCTGCACTGCGAAGGCAAAGTGGTGGTTTCGGGAATTGGCAAATCGGGTCACATTGGTAAGAAAATCGCCGCAACGCTTGCCAGCACTGGCACGCCTGCTTTTTTTGTCCATCCGGCAGAGGCACTGCACGGCGATCTGGGGATGATTGAAAGCCGCGATGTAATGCTGTTTATCTCGTACTCCGGTGGCGCAAAGGAACTGGATCTGATTATTCCGCGTCTGGAAGACAAATCTATTGCTCTGCTGGCAATGACCGGTAAACCGACGTCACCGCTGGGTCTGGCGGCGAAAGCGGTGCTGGATATTTCCGTAGAACGCGAAGCCTGCCCGATGCACCTTGCGCCGACTTCCAGCACCGTCAATACCCTGATGATGGGCGATGCGCTGGCGATGGCGGTCATGCAGGCGCGTGGGTTTAATGAAGAAGATTTTGCCCGCTCCCATCCAGCCGGCGCGCTGGGCGCTCGCTTGCTGAACAAAGTGCATCATCTGATGCGCCGTGATGATGCTGTCCCGCAGGTGGCGTTAACTGCCAGCGTGATGGACGCGATGCTGGAACTCAGCCGCACCGGGTTAGGGCTGGTGGCAGTGTGTGATGATCAACGACTGGTGAAAGGCGTCTTTACCGACGGCGATTTACGTCGCTGGCTGGTTGGCGGTGGTGCACTCACCACGCCCGTTAATGAAGCGATGACGGCTGGTGGCACCACATTACAGGCACAAAGCCGCGCCATTGACGCCAAAGAGATCCTGATGAAGCGCAAAATCACCGCCGCACCGGTGGTAGATGAAAACGGTAAACTCGCCGGCGCGATTAACCTGCAGGATTTCTATCAGGCCGGGATTATTTAATCCTTCAATCCCAGACGTTTCGCCAGCCGATGCAGGTTGGCGACGTCGATTTCCAGCATCCGCGCACAGGCGGCCCAATTGTGATTATTTTGTGCCAGCGCCTGGCGAATGGTTTCGCGCTGGAACTCTTCTGTCGCTTCACGCAGGTTTTGTTTAACGACGGGCACTGTCGTCACTTCTGGCGACGGCAACGTCACCTCAGGAAAAGCAAAATGTTGCGCCTCAAGAATCACTTCATCACCGCTGCGGGTCGCTCTCGCCAGCACTACCGCCCGATGAATAGCATGTTCCAGTTCGCGCACGTTTCCCGGAAAACGGTAGTGTTGCAATAAATTCCGCGCACTGGCGCTCAACACCACGCGAGAAAGTCCCAGTCGCAGACGGCACTGCTCGCAGAAATAACCCGCCAGCAAAATAACGTCATCGCCCCGCTCACGTAGCGGCGGCACGGAAAGCGGAAACACACTCAGGCGATGGAATAAATCGGCGCGAAATCGCCCTGCCAGTACTTCTTCGTGCAAGTCGCGGTTAGTCGCTGCCAGTACGCGCACATCCACCCGCAAACTGCGGTCATCGCCAACGCGCTGAATATCGCCATACTGCAACACCCGCAGTAGCTTGGCCTGCAATGCCAACGACAACTCACCGATCTCATCCAGAAACAGCGTACCGTTATCCGCCATTTCAAACTTACCACTGCGGTTACTGATAGCGCCGGTAAACGCCCCTTTCACATGCCCGAACAGCTCACTTTCCGCCACGCTTTCCGGCAGTGCGGCGCAGTTGAGATAAACCAGCGGATTCACCGCCCGCGGCGAGGCTTCATGAATCGCTTTCGCCACCAGCTCCTTACCTGTTCCCGTCTCACCGCTAATTAAGACGTTGAGATCGGACGCTGCCACAATCTCAATCTCTTTTTTCAGTTGCGTCATACCTGGCGACAGGCCAATCATCTGCATCTCTTTCACCGCTTCAAACGGCACGGCATGACCCGGCAACATATTCTGGCTTTCCAGTTGTTCAATCAGCAACGCATTGCTTAACGCCCCCGCCGCCAGCGCGGCAATCAGCCGTAACTCTTCATCGCTGAAAACATCGAACTGATCGGGCTGCATCCCGTCGAGCGTCAATGCGCCAATCAGGTTTTGCCCGGCAAACAATGGCAGACCAACACAGGCATGAACCTTCAGACTCTCCTGCCCGGGAATCAAACCGTCATAGGGATCGGGTAATTCGCTGTCTGCAGGAAAACGCACCACGTCCCCGGCGCGGGCAATCGCTTCCAGCCGCGGATGCCCTTCCAGCGCAAAGCGTCTGCCGAGCACATCTTTTGCCAGCCCGTCGATGGCGAGCGGAATAAATTGCCGCGAGTCGTAGCGCAGCAACGCTGACGCATCACACTCCAGCACCTGACGCAGCGTGGTAATCAGGCGTTGAAAACGATCCTGATGGCCAATCCCGCGCTGCAATTCGATGGCGATATTCGCCAGCACATCAACGGAAAAACTCATCTTTGCCTCACTGTCAATTTGACTATAGATATTGTCATATCGACCATCTGATTAATAGTCATTTTGACTACTCATTAATGAGCATAAATTAATTTATAGAGTAAAAACAATTAGATAAAAAACTGGCACGCAATCTGCAATTAACAAGACATCTTTTTAGAACACGCTGAATAAATTGAGGTTGCTATGTCTATTGTGGTGAAAAATAACATTCATTGGGTTGGTCAACGTGACTGGGAAGTGCGTGATTTTCACGGCACAGAATATAAAACGCTGCGCGGCAGCAGCTACAACAGCTACCTCATTCGCGAAGAAAAAAACGTGCTAATCGACACTGTCGACCATAAATTCAGCCGCGAATTTGTGCAGAACCTGCGTAATGAAATCGATCTGGCAGATATCGATTACATCGTAATTAACCATGCAGAAGAAGACCACGCCGGGGCGCTGACCGAACTGATGGCGCAAATTCCGGATACGCCAATCTACTGTACTGCCAACGCCATCGACTCAATTAATGGTCATCACCATCATCCGGAGTGGAATTTCAACGTGGTGAAAACCGGCGACACGCTGGATATCGGTAATGGCAAACAGCTCATTTTTGTCGAAACACCAATGCTCCACTGGCCGGACAGCATGATGACTTACCTGACGGGCGATGCAGTGCTGTTCAGTAACGATGCCTTTGGTCAGCACTACTGCGACGAGCATCTGTTCAACGATGAAGTGGATCAGACCGAGCTTTTCGAACAGTGCCAGCGTTACTACGCCAATATCCTGACGCCGTTCAGCCGCCTGGTAACTCCCAAAATCACCGAGATTCTGGGCTTTAACTTGCCGGTCGATATGATTGCCACCTCTCACGGTGTGGTGTGGCGCGATAACCCGACGCAGATTGTCGAGCTGTACCTGAAATGGGCGGCGGATTATCAGGAAGACAGGATCACTATTTTCTACGACACCATGTCGAATAACACCCGCATGATGGCTGACGCTATCGCCCAGGGGATTGCAGAAACCGACCCGCGCGTAGCGGTGAAAATTTTCAACGTCGCCCGGAGCGATAAAAACGAAATCCTGACCAATGTCTTCCGCTCAAAAGGCGTGCTGGTTGGGACTTCGACGATGAATAACGTAATGATGCCGAAAATCGCCGGGCTGGTGGAGGAGATGACCGGATTGCGCTTCCGTAACAAACGCGCCAGCGCTTTCGGCTCCCACGGCTGGAGCGGCGGTGCGGTTGATCGTCTTTCTACGCGCTTGCAGGATGCAGGCTTCGAAATGTCACTTAGTCTGAAAGCCAAATGGCGACCGGATCAGGACGCGCTGGAGTTATGTCGTGAACACGGTCGTGAAATCGCCCGTCAGTGGGCGCTCGCGCCGCTGCCGCAGGGCACAGTGAATACGGTGGTTAAAGAAGAAACCAGTGCCACCACAACAACCGACCTCGGCCCACGGATGCAGTGCAGCGTCTGCCAGTGGATTTACGATCCAGCAAAAGGCGAGCCAATGCAGGACGTCGCGCCGGGAACGCCGTGGAGTGAAGTTCCGGATAACTTCCTGTGCCCGGAATGTTCCCTCGGCAAAGACGTCTTTGATGAACTGGCATCGGAGGCAAAATGAGCAACGGTATTGTGATCATTGGTTCGGGCTTCGCCGCCCGCCAACTGGTGAAAAATATTCGCAAACAGGACGCCAGTATTCCATTAACCCTGATTGCTGCCGATAGCATGGATGAGTACAACAAACCTGATCTTAGCCATGTTATCAGTCAGGGACAACGTGCCGACGACCTTACCCGCCAGACGGCGGGAGAATTTGCCGAACAGTTTAATCTGCGCCTGTTTCCACAAACCTGGGTGACGGATATTGATGCCGAAGCCCATGTGGTGAAAAGCCAGAATAATCAGTGGCAGTACGACAAGTTAGTGCTGGCAACCGGTGCCAGCGCCTTCGTCCCGCCGGTGCCTGGGCGTGAGTTAATGCTTACTTTAAATAGTCAGCAAGAGTATCGCGCCTGTGAAACGCAACTACGGGAAGCGCAGCGCGTGTTGATTGTCGGTGGCGGCCTGATTGGTAGCGAACTGGCGATGGATTCTTGTCGGGCAGGCAAAGCAGTCACGCTGATCGACAACGCCGCCAGTATTCTGGCATCGTTAATGCCACCGGAAGTAAGCAGTCGCTTACAACATCGGTTGACGGAGATGGGCGTCCATCTGCTGTTGAAATCTCAGTTACTGGCGCTGGAAAAAACGGATTCTGGCATCCGTGCAACCCTGGACCGCCAGCGCAGCATCGAAGTGGATGCGGTGATTGCCGCCACCGGGCTGCGCCCGGAAACCGCCCTGGCACGACGCGCCGGGCTGACGATTAATCGCGGCGTTTGCGTCGATAGTTATCTGCAAACCAGCAATGCCGATATTTACGCGCTGGGCGATTGCGCGGAAATTAACGGTCAGGTACTGCCGTTTCTGCAGCCGATTCAACTTAGCGCAATGATGCTGGCAAAAAATCTGCTCGGCGCTAATACGCCTCTGAAACTACCGGCGATGCTGGTAAAAATCAAAACGCCAGAGTTACCACTGCATCTGGCAGGGGAAACCCAGCGTCGGGATTTACGCTGGCAGATTTGTGCCGAAAACCAGGGAATGGTGGCACGCGGTCTGGACGATACCGATCAGTTACGTGCCTTTGTGGTCAGTGAAGATCGGATGAAAGAGGCGTTTGGATTGTTGAAAACGTTACCGGTGTAGGCGCATCTGGCTACTGTGCCCAAAATGCCAGCGTCGCATCAGGCAACACGGTTGTCGGATGCGGCGCGAGCGCCTTATCCGACCTACGGAGAGCGTATATGTTGGTCACATAATGCGTTCATGACGCATCCGCCTACTGTGCCCAAAATGCCGGATGCAACGCTGGCGCGCCTTATTCGACCTACGGGGAGCGTATATGTTGGTCACATAATGCGTTCATGACGCATCCGCCTACTGTGCCCAAAATGTCGGATGCGACGCTGGCGCGCCTTATCCGACCTACAGAGAGCGCATATGTTGGCCACATAATGCGTTCATGACGCATCCGCCTACTGTGCCCAAAATGTCGGATGCGACGCTGGCGCGCCTTATCCGACCTACGGAGAGCGTATATGTTGGTCACATAATGCGTTCATGACGCATCCGCCTACTGTGCCCAAAATGTCGGATGCGACGCTGGCGCGCCTTATCCGACCTACAGAGAGCGCATATGTTGGTCACATAATGCGTTCATGACGCATCCGCCTACTGTGCCCAAAATGTCGGATGCGACGCTGGCGCGTCTTATTCGACCTACGGGGAGCACATGTGTAGGCCGGATAAGGCGTTTACGCCGCATCCGGCAATGGTGTCCAAATGCAACACGTTTTATCCGTTCTGGACTTCTTCCGCCAGCCAGCGAGCCGCAGCAATAACCCCCTGCCCCAGTGATAATCCACCATCACCCGCAGGTAAACTCTGCGGGAAAAGCAATGTGAAATCAGCGAGATAATGCGCCAGACGTGCACGCAGCAGGCGGTTATGAATAACCCCGCCGCTGAATACCAGCGTAGTGATACCGCGCATCGTAGCCTGCTCGCGCATCAACTCGGCAAACCCCTGCGCCAGCGCATCATGAAACGCCCACGCCCGTTGATTAACCGGAGCTTGCCAGTTCAGCCACTGCCGCCAGAAAATGGCGAGATCCAGGTGATTATTGACCAACGGCATTGTCACCGGATGCTTCACGCCGTGGCATGAAGACGCCAGCGCCTCCAGCGTACAAGCCGCTTCCCCTTCATAACTTAACGTGGCTGGCGCACAGCCCAGCGCCGCCGCCACGGCATCGAACAAACGCCCGCACGATGACGCCAGCGGCGCGTTAATGCCTCGTTCAATGGCCCGCGCCAGCACGCTCCAGTTTTGCTGTTGCACACTTACCGTTTCAGGATAATTCTGCCACTCCGGCACAAAGCGCAGGCACTGCGCCAGCAGGTTACGCCACGGCTGCTTTGCGGCAAGATCACCACCAGGAAGCGCCACTGCAGGCAAGCCGCCCAGGCGCTCGCATTCACGATAGTTCACCCGCAGGCACTCGCCGCCCCACAAAGCGCCGTTCTCGCCCATACCGATACCGTCAAGCGTCAAAGCAATGACATCACCGCCATCCAGCGGCCAGTTATGCTCCGCCAGACACGCCGCCGCATGAGCATGATGATGCAACACCGTTTGCGTCGGCAGATTCATTTCACTCGCCCACTGGCTGGAGACATAGCCCGGATGCGCGTCATGCACAACACATTGCGGGGTGAAATCGTAGATGTTCTGCATCAGGCGTAACGCTTCGCGCCACTGCATCTGGATACCATCGTCGCTTAAATCGCCCAGATGCTGACTCAACACGGCTTGTTCACCACGCACCAGGCTGAAGGTGTTTTTCAGATCTGCGCCAAGACACAGCATCGGCGGCACATTTTTAAAACCCGGCGGCAAAGCCAGCGCATCCGGTACATAGCCACGCGAACGGCGCAACATTTCGCCACTTTCGCGCACTACCGAGTCATCCATCCGCTGCACAATATCGCGGTTATGCAACAAGAATCCGTCGGCAATGTCCTGCAAATCCTCCAGCGCCTGTTCATTGCTGATAGCCGGAGGTTTGCCACTCAGGTTGCCGGAGGTCATCACCAGCGGGCATTGCAGTTCCTGCAACAACAAATGTTGCAGTGGATTCGCAGGCAACATCACCCCAACTTCGTTAAGGCATGGGGCAATATTGTCACAAAGTTCGGGAACGTATTTTTTATCCACCAGCACAATCGGCGCGGCAGGCGTGGTGAGCAACTGACGGACAGCCTCTGGTAGGTTTTCTACCGTTGGCAACATAACCGCCAGCGGTTTCGCCGGGCGATGTTTGCGCGCTCGTAGTGTTGCTATCGCGTCACTGTTACGTGCATCACAGGCGAGATGAAATCCGCCAATCCCTTTGATGGCGACGATTTTTCCCGCTTTTAACTGTGCTATAGCAGCCTGTAAAGCAGCCTCTTGTTTGGCATGTACATCATTACTTACCCATTCAAGATGCGGACCACATTCCGGGCAAGCCACCGGCTGGGCATGGAAGCGACGATCGAGCGGGTCGCGGTATTCTTTGTCACAGGCCGGACATAACGGAAACGCTGCCATCACGGTAAATGGGCGGTCATAAGGCATCGCGCGAATAATGGTGAAACGCGGGCCGCAGTGGGTACAGTTGATAAACGGATAACGATAACGCCGTTCGCCCAGGGTATTCATTTCAGCAAGACAGGCAGGGCACGTGGCGGCATCCGGAACAATTTGCGTATTCATGGTGCCGCCTGTGCTCTGGCGGATAGTGAACTCAGTGGGCAGTTGTGACCAGATAAACGGCTCACGATCAACGCTATCAATACGCGCCAGCGGCGGGCAGTGTTGATGCAATTGAACAAGAAACGTTTGCGGATCTTCCAGCAGCCGGACTTCCACGCCATCGCCGTCATTACAGACATCGCCGTGAAGATTTAATTGCTGTGCCAGTTGCCAGACAAACGGACGAAAACCAACGCCCTGCACTTTGCCACGAATACGCAGTTGAACACCGCAAGATGTGTTTTTTGCCATTGAGTTATTCCCGCCATCATGAATCCATAACCCACCCTACCGGATGCGACAGCATCGCATCCGGTAGTCACAGGTCAGCAATATCGCCCGCTCCGTATTCTACGAATATTTCGGGGAATTCCTTTGATGCCAGAATAGTTATGTAAGATTTTTAGAACATCATCGCCGTGCGGCGGCGTTTTTCTGCGCTCAGTTGCTCAAGTTTATTACGATCGACACAAATCAGCGCATGCGTCGGGCACGCAGCCATACACGCAGGGCCGTCTTCACGATGGTTACACAGATCGCATTTATTGGCTTCGGCTTTATCGGCACGTACATTCAGCCCCGCGCCGCTGTTGCGAATCACCGGACGCACCACCACTTCCATCGCGCCGTACGGGCAAGCCACAACGCAGGTTTTGCAACCAATGCAGCGTTCCTGCATGACATGAACAAACCCTTTATCACGGCTGATAGCACCATTCGGGCAGACATTAGCGCACGGAGCATCTTCACACTGACGACAAACAGTAGCAGTGGAAATGTTCACACCTTTAATGACATGGATACGCGGTAAAAAAGTTTCCGGAGTCAGCGAAGCGCAATCCTGATTTTCCTGATGAGAAACCACGCACGCTACTTCACAGGTACGGCAACCAATACATTTACTCGCGTCAGCAATGATGAAACGGTTCATCAAATTCTCCAGCAATGACAGTTAATGCGCCGATACATTCATAAATCATGCCAGTTTTTAATTTGCTGTTATATAAGGAAAATAATTTTCTGGGGCCGACAAAAACACTGTCATCGACACTAGTGACGATGACATGTGATGACGGTAAGGCAATGAGAGAATCGCAGTGAATCAATTTTCTGATGAATGTTTTATCGTCGCCAGTATAAAAAAGTGATTGCCAGTAATGGTGAAGATTTAGATTAGGCAACCCTGCCGGATGCAGCTTACACGTCGCACGAACCATCCAGGCCCGATAAACGTAGCGCATCAGGCAATTTAGCGTTTGCTGTCAGAGCTGATTCACCCCATCAAGCACATCCCCCTTTATCAAACAACGCTGCGTCAGCGCCAGATCTTCCGTTTGCGGGTCGCGCCCGGCGATGGGTTTGATGATGAGTTTACGGTTGGGGGTATAAGCAAAACGCGTGAGAGCGGGATAGCTTAACTTGCCAAACCAGCCGTGAACGCGCTGCCATTTGGCGTCTTTTACCTGATACAGACTGGTTATCCAGTAACCAGAATCAAACTGCATATCCAGCAATTGCGTGTGACCATTGCCTTGCAAATCCAGCAAATCATCTACGCCAGTTTTGCTTGCGGTGTAAAAACCATCGACCTGGAAAACACACGGGCGACCTTGCTGATTAAAGGTCATCAGGATCAAAAACGAGGAAGGCGCCAGCCCGTTTCCCGAAACGCCTCGCCAGATAACCAAATCCTGAATGCCATTACGATCGAGGTCAGCACGGTAAAATTGCGCATTACCCGCCATATTTTGCAGCACACCCACAGGCACAAACCAGGATTTACCAGCGCGGTCTTTAGCGGTTAATTGCCAGTAATCCTCTTCATTTGGCATCTTCTCAAGCGTCACGCCAGCAACGCCCACTTTTCTAAAATGCCAGTTTTGATCGGTAAAATCAGGCATGGTCAGGAGAGATTTCAGCGCACGCTTTTGCGCGTATTCGCTGTCACTCATCGGCAGATATTCGGTAAAGCTGGTGGCCTGCGCAGGCAGCACAAAGCCCAATAAAAAAGCGCACATCCCTGTCCTGATTTTCAATTCCCTGAACTCCTTAACGAAGAACTACTCTTCTTCCGCCGCTAACTGCGCAAATCCGCCGTTTCCTTCCCAGCCTTCCAGCCGTTGATAAACGGTTTCCACCGCATCTTTAATCGGCTGGGTCATCGGGTAGTAAAAGCCGACGATATCCGGCTGGATGCCGAGGAAAATCACTTCGCCAATATCTTCTTTCAATTGGTCGATAAGGTAATTCAACGGCATGTTATGGGTCGTCATCATAAACATCTCAGCGATGTCATCCGGGTCGATGATGCGGATCTCGCCGGGGTTTAGCCCCATATCAGTGGCGTCGACAATCAGCAGTCGTGTCGGGCGCAGCTCGCGGATGGCGACAATGTCGTTTTCCGGTGCGCTACCGCCGTCAATCACCACCCAGTTACCTTTCGGCGCGGCGGCGCACTTTTCTGCCAGCAACGGGCCCGCGCCATCATCGCCCATCATGCTATTGCCAACACAAAGTAAAACGTCAGTCACGCAATCTCCTCACCATCAAATAGATGGCGTTTTCCTGATGAATATCATGCAGCATACTTAACAGCATTGTACTCCATTCCTTCTGCTGCGAAGTTTGCGCTGCCCGAGCTTTATCGAATGCATTGGCCAGCATCGGCACATGGTTAATGTCGATGACGATCTCACCGTATTTCGGCACGCCTTCCATTTTTCGGCGGGCTTCGCTGCCCGCCTCCAGTGTCGCAATCCATGCCAGGTATTCATCCCACGGGCAGGTAAGCGCCGCTTCCAGGCAATCGATAACCCCAAGGTGGTGACCAATCGCCAGGCTGTAATAGACCACCTGCTGCGCCTCAGAAGGCGTGGCATCGTTCTCATCAATAAATTTACGGCTCAGTTGACTGAACACCACCTTTTCACTCATCGGATACGCGCCTCTTCAACAACATGATTCAGATGGCTGACAATCTCGTTCAGACGCGGATCGTTTTCCGCCTCCAGCCAGCGTGCAACCTGCTCTTCGCCCTGCCCTAACTGCGTCAGGAAATCATCAGCAATCTGCCGACCGTAACGGTAACCCGCCAGGCGGCGCGCTTCGCGATCCACTTTTACGCGCAGCGGCTGCACCATTTCCGGGTGCTGGATTTCTGCCGGTTGTTCATCCAGTTCGCCGGGGCCACGGGCGTGGATTTTCTGTTCCAGCAAACCGAGCGCCATCGCAAAGCCGTACAGCGTGGCGGCAGGCGTTGGCGGGCAACCCGGAATGTAGACATCCACCGGGACGATTTTATCTGTACCGCCCCACACGCAGTAGAGATCGTGAAAAATGCCGCCGCTGTTACCGCAGGCACCGTAGGAGATACAGATTTTCGGGTCCGGCGCGGACTGCCACGCACGCAGCGCAGGGGATCGCATTGCACGGGTGACCGCGCCGGTAAATAGCAAAATATCCGCATGACGCGGGGACGGAACGACCTTAATGCCGAAGCGTTCTGCATCGAACAGCGGCGAAAGCGTGGCGAAAATTTCGATTTCACAGCCGTTACAGCCGCCACAGTCCACGCGGTAAACGTAGGCAGAACGTTTGATTTTTTTCAGTAACGACGCCTTCATGCTGGCGATGGATTCATCCACCGTCATCGGGACCGGAATGCCGTTGGCGTCACGGGGGCCTAATAAATTGCTCATCAGATGGCCTCTTTCATATGGCGAGTCAGTTCAATACGGTCGGACGGCACCAGGCATTTCTGGCGCTTACATTCCGGGCAAGTCTCAAAGCTTTCGCGGTGGTTTTCCGCGCGGCTGTCGCCGTTGTGCTTAAGCAGCGCAATGGCGTAGTCGATCTCTTTCTGTACGGCGAAAGGACGATTGCAGACGCGGCAGTTGCACAGCGCGAAACGGGACTGTTGCAGGAAGTCTTCTTTCTTCCACACTGCCAGTTCGTACTCTTGCGACAGTTTAATCGCCGCTGTCGGGCAGACTTCTTCGCAGCGGCCACAGAAGATGCAACGACCAAGATTGAACTGCCACGCCAGCTCACCAGTGGCGAGGTCGGTTTCAACCGTTAAGGCGTTTGACGGGCAGGCATTGACACAGGCCGCACAGCCGATGCACTGCTGCGGGTTCTGCTCTGGCTTACCACGGAAGTTTTTATCAACCGCAATCGGCTCCAGCGGATAAGACGAGGTCGCCGTGCCGGTTTTGATGACTTTTTTGATAAAGGTAAACATGGCGATTCCTTATTTCAGCGGCGAGTTTTTACGCTCAATGCTGTAGCGCTCAAGTTCTTTGTACGGCACCACTTTGCTCTTCTTCTTACGCACATCGACCACGGTCATGCGGTCGGTACAGGAGTAGCAAGGGTCGAGGCTACCGATAATCAGCGGTGCATCAGAAACGGTGTTGCCACGCAGCATATAGCGCAGGGTCGGCCAGTTAGCGTAGGTTGCCGCGCGGCAGCGCCAGCGGTACAGCTTCTGGTTGTCGCCGGTCATGCTCCAGTGAATATCATCACCACGCGGCGCTTCGGCAAAGCCCAACGCAAAACGGTGTGGAATATAGGTGAATCCTTCCACCGCCAGCGGGCCACCTGGCAAGTTATCCAGGCCGTAGTCGATCATATTGAGCGAAGTAAAGACTTCGTTGATACGCACTTTCAGGCGCGAAATAACGTCACAACCCTGTTCGCTGTGTACTTCCATCGGCAGCAAGCCATAACCAACAAACGGGTGATCGGCACGGGTATCACGAGCGTGGCCGCTGGCGCGAACCATCGGCCCAACGTTACTGAAGTCGCGGGCGATTTCTGGATCAAGACGACCAATTCCGACGGTGCGCTGTTCCATGTTTGGCGTACTCAGCAGCACATCCACCAGTTCCCGCACTTCACGACGCATTTGCTGCGCCAGTTGGCGGGTCTGGATCATGTCATCTTTCAGTAGATCGCGACGAATCCCGCCGATCAAGTTCAGACCGTAAGTTTTACGCGCCCCGGTGAGGATCTCCGCCATTTTCATGGAGGATTCGCGCACGCGGAAGAACTGCATAAAGCCGGAGTCAAAGCCAGTAAAGTGGCAGGCAAGGCCGAGGTTGAGCAGATGCGAGTGCAGACGTTCCACTTCCAGCAGAATGGCGCGGATCATCTGCGCACGCTCTGGTACCTGAATGCCCATCGCGTTTTCCACCGACGTGGTGTAGGCGGTGCTGTGGGCGAAGCCGCAGATCCCGCAAACACGGTCAGAGAGGAACGTCACTTCGTTATAACCCATGCGGGTTTCCGCCAGTTTTTCCATGCCACGATGGACGTAGAACAGGCGGTAGTCGGCGTCGATAATGTTTTCACCATCGACGAACAGACGGAAGTGCCCCGGTTCGTCAGAAGTGACATGTAGCGGACCAATCGGTACAACGTTATTTTTCTTATCACCCAGTTCGTTGATGAACTCGTAGGTTTCAGCATCGGTGGTCGGTGCCGGACGCTGACGATAATCCATGCTGTCTTTACGCAGCGGGTAGAGTTCATCTGGCCAGTCATCCGGCAGCACCAGACGACGTTCATCCGGCAGGCCAACCGGAATCAAACCGTACATATCGCGCACTTCACGCTCGCCCCACACCGCCGCCGGAACGCGCGGCGTCACGGACGGATATTCTGGTTTGTTGGCGTCAACTTCGACACGCACGGTTATCCAGCACCTGGTGCCCTTCTCCATCGACAGCACGTAGTAAACGGCATAATGGCCATTCAGTTTGCGCTCGTCGTTACCAAACAGCACCGACAGCCAGCCACCCTGTTTGTAGTAGAGAAACTCCACCACTTCCGGCAGGTAGTTCACCTTTACGGTAACGGTAAGCTGATCTTTGGTCTGCCAGGCGTGGTCCAGCACGACGCCCGGAAATGCCTCATTCAGCGCGGCGAGATAATGTTGACCTAATTTTTCTTCAGACATGCTCAAACTCTCTTTAATCACGCCGCCAGCAAGGAGACGAACGCTAAAAATGCAAAACCAAAACCAGCCCAGGTCATGCGCGGAGTAATATCAAGACGCAGACGGGCCATGCTGTTTTCGAATAGCGCGATAACCAGTACACCGACCACCAGTTTGACGATGGCAATCACCAATGCCAGCAGCAGCCCACCGGCGGTGAAGGTTTCCATTTGTCCCCACGGGATAAACACCCCGACGAACATCTGCAACACCACCAGTTGTTTCAGGCTGATACCCCATTTCATTACGCCAAAGCCGCTACCGCTGTATTCAGAGAGCGGCCCTTCCTGCAACTCCTGCTCGGCTTCCGCCAGGTCGAACGGCAGTTTGCCCATTTCGATAAAGGTGGCGAATGCACAGGCGCAGAGCGCCAGCACCAGTGGAATACTTTGGCTCAGCGGCCAGTGATAAACGGTGTCGGTGATGTTGCTGATGTTGGTGGAACCGGCAACCTGTGCGGCGACCCACAGCCCAAGCAGCAGCATCGGCTCAACCAGCACACCCAGCATCGCTTCACGGCTCGCGCCGATAGCGGTAAACGGGCTACCGGTATCCAGACCGGAAATGGCAAAGAAGAAACGCGCGATAGCGAAGAGATACAGTAAGGTGATCAAATCACCCAGTTGCGGCAGCGGAGAACCGACGGTCACTACCGGTAACGCAGTGGCGATAGTCAGCATGACGCCCACCATCACATACGGCGTCAGGCGAAACACCCAGCCAGAGGCATCCGGGCCAACGCTCTGGCGACCCAGCAGTTTGATAATGTCGCGATACTCCTGCAGCACGCCTGGTCCGCGACGGTTATGCAGACGGGCGCGCGCCACGCGGGTAATACCGGAGAGCAGCGGCGCAACGGCAAATAACACCAGCGCCTGAATTAACGGATACAAAACACTCATTCTCAGGCTCCTCGTGAAACAATAATCACCACCAGTACCGCCAGTTCAACCAGCGCCATCCGGCGGAACAGCAACGCACTTCCCTCGCTCTGCCAGCCCGGCACCAGCGACACCGGATTCAGCACTTTGCGCAGTTTCAGCACCGGCGCAAACGCCTGTTTCACCGGCATGGCAAAACCGTGAGCAGTAATCACCATTGATTTTTCGTGGTCATAGCCACACACCCATGCCGCGCCACGGGAACGTGACGGCAGACGGTCGCCTTTGCAAATCGCCATAATGATGAATGGCAGCAGCGGGCAGGCAATCAGCAGCAACGTGATCATCGGTTGAGAAACGGTGGTGTTAGCAGGCTCCAGCGGCAGAGGTACAGCAGCAGACAGCATCGGCAGCAGCCACGGCGCAGCAACACCGCCAATCACGCAGCAAATCGCCAGTGCCACCACACTTACGCTCATCAGGATCGGCGCACAGGTGGCGTTTTCAGCTTCTTTGGTACGCGGTGCGCCGAGGAAGGTTACGCCATAGACTTTCGCCATACACATCACCGCCAGCGCACCGGTAATTGCCAGACCCACAGCGAGCAGCGGCCCCAGCAGACGGGCAACAAACGCGCCGCTATTGCTCAGTTTGAAGAAGGATTGATAGATAACCCATTCACCGGCAAACCCGTTCAGCGGCGGCAGCGCCGCCATTGCCATCAGCCCGACTAACATGGCGATGGAGATAACCGGCATTTTCTTGCCAATTCCGCCCAGTTTTTCGATATCGCGATGACCAGTACGGAACCAGACGCTACCCGCGCCGAGGAACAGTACGCTTTTGAACAGGCTATGGTTAAGCAGATGGTACAGACCACCGACCAGGCCAAGGGCAATCAGCGCCGGTTGTTCAAGCGCGATACCCGTTACACCAGCGCCCAGCCCCAGCAGGATAATGCCGATATTTTCCAGCGTGTGGTAAGCCAGCAGACGCTGGATATTGTGCTCCATCAGTGCATACAGACCGCCGACGAACGCGGTGATCATGCCGAGCACCAGCAGCGCAATCCCCCACCACAGCGGCGCGTTACCCCCCAGCAGCGACAGAGTTAAAATACCCAGCAGGCCAATTTTCATCACTACTGTGGAAAACAGCGCTGCCGCTGGCGCAGAGGCGTTGGCATGAGCCTGCGGCACCCAACCATGCAGTGGGATAATCCCGGCCAGCAGGCCAAAGCCAATCACGCCAAGCAGCCAGATATCGGAACCGAGCGGCAGTTGTTGCACGCGCATATCCAACAGGCGCAAATCCAGCGTGCCATAACGCTGCCACACCAGCCAGCAAGCGATCGCCAGCAGCAAAGTGCCAAGACGCCCCAGCGCAAACCACAGTTTGCCCTCTTTGCTATTACTGGTGAGGAACACCGCGCACAGAGCCATGATTTCAGCCATTACCACGAACATGCCCAGGTTACTGGCGATGACAGCGCACACGGCGGCAGCCATCAACATATTGATCTGCAAGCCGTTGCATTTCACCTGCGCATGGCGATGCCAGTCAATGTTGTAGAGGCTGACAAACAGGCCGCACAGACCAAGGGTAATCAGCCAAATCGCGTTAAGCGGGGAGATTTGGATATCAAAACTCACCAGCGACAGCGCACCGCTCACGCCGACCGCGCCAGTCAGCACGGTGAACCCTGCAGCAGCCGTGTACAGGCTACCGACCGCGCCGCCAATCCCGGCAATCCAGCCACTTAGCGCCTTATGAAAAGAAAAGAGAAATGCCAGAACAGCGGCGGCGGCAAACCACGCCACGCCGCTATTGATCAGTGAAATTGCGCTCATTTAGCCTCTCCACTTTGAGCCTGCTGAAACAAGGTGAGATCGCCAAAGTCCGTGTTAAAAGTCAGCTCACGCTTACGCTTGCTGACGCGGGCGATATCGGTGTTATCCACCAGATGCAGGGCTTTGGTCGGGCACATCCGCACGCAGGCCGGACCTTGTTCATCAAAACTACAGAGGTCACATTTGACGGCGATTGCGCGAATACCCGGCACCCAGTCAAGCAACGTGCTGACACGCGCCGGAGCAGGCGGTGCCGGTGGCGCTTTCGCGGTATTGGCGTTTGCCGGAATATCCAGCGGACGGCTGCCGGAAAATTCGATTGCGCCAAACGGACAGGCAATGCCGCATAGTTTGCAGCTTACGCACAGACTTTCATTAAGCTGGACTGCGCCATCAACGCGGGTGATAGCGTTAACCGGGCAGACCACCGCACAGGGCGCATCTTCGCAGTGATGGCAAAGCTGCGGTGCAGATTCTTTATCATTCAGCATCACTCGCAGGCGCGGCATAGATTGCAGGCCGTGCTGGCGATGCGTCTCTGAACAGGCTGCTTCACAGGTGTGGCAGCCGATACAGAGCGTGGAGTCAGCAATTACAAAACGATTCACCAGGCATTCCTCAGGTGATTGTCATTTTTGACGAAAACATGCCGATGAAATGTCATTTTCGACACTCATCGACACGCCCATCCCCAAACAGGCATGACGCCTGCAACACAGGCAAAGCCTCAGCTCATGCTGCCGAGCTTTGTCCCTTTACCAGTTGGCTTAAATTCACCGGGGTATTGTTTTCAATGGCGGTGTATAAGCTGTCGTAAACGCCAGCGATTTTTTCGAGATAGTGTTCCAGCACTTGTTCGCGATTGCGGATGTTGACCTTGCCATCAATCATGCCGTCAATGCCCAACTGAGCCTGTGCAATCTGCTGTTTATCTTCGCCGTCTTTCGTTTCAACGTAGTACTCGATGGTGTGGCTGTTAAAACCATCCCCGAGGGTGACGTAAATTCGAAAATGCTCAAAAAGAACGAAACAGAGTTCTTTATCTGGCGCGCAGCTCATAGCGTGATGCAAACGCGCTTTTGATAACGTGATCCCCTGAACCAGCGAATTGCAGTAAATATGCCACTGGTCCTGTAGGCGACGATGCCGCTGTGCGATGTAATCGGCTTTCTCGCTTATTTCCCAAATAGTCATTGTCAGGTTACCCGTTTAACAGAGATGCCTGCCCTCAAGCATTTTTTGTGCCAATTTTTAATCTATTGTTATTTAAGTATTTTTTATGATTCCACTGAATTTCGACGCCGTGTCGACGTGTCATTTCGACATCATCGACATTATTCACCGCAGCGATAATCAACGCTGGCACAATTATTGCTTATAGCTGGCAATAGTTAATGGGAGGCGATATGCACGAAATAACCCTCTGCCAACGGGCACTGGAATTGATCGAACAGCAGGCCGCAAAGCATGGCGCAAAACGCGTAACTGGGGTCTGGCTCAAAATTGGCGCATTTTCTTGTGTCGAAACCAGCTCTCTTGCCTTTTGTTTTGATCTGGTTTGCCGCGGCAGCGTGGCGGAAGGTTGTAAACTGCACCTCGAAGAACAAGAGGCCGAATGCTGGTGTGAAACATGCCAACAGTATGTGACGCTACTGACCCAGCGCGTCCGCCGCTGTCCACAGTGTCATGGCGACATGCTGCGTATTGTGGCAGACGACGGTTTACAGATTCGGCGGATAGAAATAGACCAGGAGTGAGCGATGTGTACAACATGCGGTTGCGGTGAAGGCAACCTGTATATCGAGGGTGATGAACATAACCCTCATTCCGCGTTTCGTAGCGCGCCTTTTGCCCCGGCAGCACGCCCGAAAATGAAAATCACCGGCATTAAAGCGCCTGAATTTACCCCCAGCCAGACTGAAGAAGGCGACCTGCATTACGGTCACGGAGAAGCTGGCACTCACGCGCCGGGCATGAGCCAGCGCCGGATGCTGGAAGTGGAAATTGACGTGCTGGACAAAAATAACCGTCTGGCTGAACGCAATCGCGCACGCTTTGCTGCCCGCAACCAACTGGTGTTAAACCTGGTTTCCAGCCCTGGTTCCGGTAAAACCACGCTGCTGACCGAAACCTTAATGCGCCTGAAAGATAGCGTTCCGTGTGCGGTTATCGAAGGTGACCAGCAGACAGTTAACGACGCCGCGCGCATTCGCGCTACCGGCACACCGGCAATTCAGGTAAACACCGGTAAAGGCTGCCATCTCGACGCACAGATGATTGCCGACGCCGCACCGCGTCTGCCATTAGACGATAACGGTATTCTGTTTATCGAAAACGTTGGCAATCTTGTATGCCCGGCCAGCTTCGATCTCGGTGAAAAACACAAAGTGGCGGTGCTATCGGTCACTGAGGGTGAAGATAAGCCTCTGAAATATCCGCATATGTTTGCCGCTGCCTCGCTGATGTTGCTCAACAAAGTTGATCTGCTGCCGTATCTCAATTTCGACGTTGAGAAATGCATCGCCTGCGCCCGCGAAGTCAATCCAGAAATTGAAATCATCCTGATTTCCGCCACCAGCGGCGAAGGGATGGACCAGTGGTTGAACTGGCTGGAGACACAGCGATGTGCATAGGCGTTCCCGGCCAGATTCGCACCATTGACGGCAACCAGGCGAAGGTCGACATCTGCGGCATTCAACGCGATGTCGATTTAACGTTAGTCGGCAGTTGCGATGAAAACGGTCAGCCACGCGTGGGTCAGTGGGTACTGGTTCACGTTGGCTTTGCCATGAGCGTAATTAATGAAGCCGAAGCGCGCGACACCCTCGACGCCTTACAAAATATGTTTGACGTTGAGCCGGATGTCGGCGCGCTGTTGTATGGCGAGGAAAAATAATGCGTTTTGTTGATGAATATCGCGCGCCGGAACAGGTGATGCAGTTAATTGAACATCTGCGCGAACGTGCTTCACATCTCTCTTACACCGCCGAGCGCCCACTGCGCATTATGGAAGTATGCGGCGGCCATACCCACGCCATCTTTAAATTCGGTCTCGACCAGTTGCTGCCGGAAAACGTTGAGTTTATCCACGGTCCGGGTTGCCCGGTGTGCGTACTGCCGATGGGCAGAATCGACACTTGCGTAGAAATTGCCAGCCATCCGGAAGTCATCTTCTGTACCTTTGGTGACGCCATGCGCGTACCCGGTAAACAGGGGTCGCTGCTACAGGCAAAAGCGCGCGGTGCCGATGTGCGTATTGTCTACTCACCAATGGATGCGTTGAAACTGGCGCAGGAGAACCCAACCCGCAAAGTGGTGTTCTTCGGCTTAGGGTTTGAAACCACCATGCCGACCACCGCCATCACTCTGCAACAGGCGAAAGCCCGCGATGTGCAGAACTTTTACTTCTTCTGCCAGCACATTACGCTGATCCCGACTCTGCGCAGTTTGCTGGAACAACCCGACAATGGCATTGATGCGTTCCTCGCGCCGGGCCACGTCAGTATGGTTATCGGCACCGACGCCTATAATTTTATCGCCAGCGATTTTCATCGTCCGCTGGTGGTCGCTGGATTCGAACCACTTGATCTACTACAAGGCGTAGTGATGCTGGTAGAGCAGAAAATAGCGGCTCACAGCAAGGTAGAGAATCAGTATCGCCGGGTAGTACCTGATGCCGGTAATCTGCTGGCGCAACAGGCGATTGCTGATGTGTTCTGCGTTAACGGTGACAGCGAATGGCGCGGACTGGGCGTGATTGAATCTTCTGGCGTGCACCTGACGCCGGACTATCAGCGGTTTGACGCTGAAGCGCATTTCCGCCCGGCTCCGCAGCAGGTTTGCGATGATCCGCGCGCGCGCTGTGGCGAAGTATTGACGGGCAAATGTAAGCCGCATCAATGCCCGTTATTTGGGAACACCTGTAATCCTCAAACCGCGTTCGGTGCGCTGATGGTTTCCTCCGAAGGAGCCTGTGCAGCGTGGTATCAGTATCGTCAGCAGGAGAGTGAAGCGTGAATAATATCCAACTCGCCCACGGCAGCGGCGGCCAGGCGATGCAGCAATTAATCAATAGCCTGTTTATGGAAGCTTTTGCCAATCCGTGGCTGGCGGAACAGGAAGATCAGGCACGTCTTGACCTGGCGCAACTGGTGGCGGAAGGCGACCGTCTGGCCTTCTCCACCGACAGCTACGTCATTGACCCGCTATTCTTCCCTGGTGGCAATATTGGCAAGCTGGCGATTTGTGGTACGGCGAATGACGTTGCGGTCAGCGGCGCAATTCCACGTTATCTCTCCTGTGGTTTTATCCTTGAAGAAGGGTTGCCGATGGAGACGCTAAAAGCGGTCGTCACCAGCATGGCAGAAACCGCCCGCGCGGCTGGCATTGCCATTGTGACTGGCGATACCAAAGTGGTACAACGCGGTGCTGCAGACAAATTGTTTATCAACACCGCAGGAATGGGCGCAATCCCGGCGAATATTCACTGGGGCGCACAAACTCTGACCGCAGGCGATGTATTGCTGGTTAGCGGTACGCTCGGTGACCACGGTGCAACTATCCTTAACCTGCGTGAGCAACTGGGGCTGGATGGCGAACTGGTCAGCGACTGTGCAGTGCTGACGCCTCTGATTCAGACACTGCGTGACATTCCCGGCGTGAAGGCGCTGCGCGATGCCACCCGCGGTGGAGTGAACGCGGTGGTTCATGAATTCGCGGCAGCCTGCGGTTGCGGTATTGAACTTTCAGAAGCTGCACTGCCGGTTAAACCTGCCGTGCGCGGCGTTTGCGAACTGCTGGGACTGGATGCCCTCAACTTTGCCAACGAAGGCAAGCTGGTGATCGCCGTAGAGCGTAACGCGGCAGAGCAAGTGTTGGCGGCGCTGCATTCCCATCCACTGGGACAGGATGCTGCGTTAATTGGCGAAGTGGTGGAACGTAAAGGTGTTCGTCTTGCAGGGCTTTATGGTGTGAAACGAACTCTCGATCTACCACACGCCGAACCGCTGCCTCGTATATGCTAATAAAAATCTAAAGCTCCTTTAATTTGTCATTTACCTTTTGCACCGCTTAGCGGTGCTTTCCTGGAAGAACAACATGTCGTATACACCGATGAGTGATCTCGGGCAACAAGGGTTGTTCGACATCACTCGGACACTATTGCAGCAGCCCGATCTGGCCTCGCTGTGTGAGGCTCTTTCGCAACTGGTAAAGCGTTCTGCGCTCGCTGACAACGCGGCGATTGTGTTGTGGCAAGCGCAGACTCAACGTGCGACTTATTACGCGTCGCGTGACAAAGAAACCCCAATAAAATACGAAGACGAAACCGTTCTGGCGCATGGGCCGGTGCGCAGCATTTTGTCGCGTCCTGATACGCTGCATTGCAGCTACGAAGAATTTTGTGAAACCTGGCCACAACTGGCCACAAGCGGTTTATATCCCAAATTTGGTCACTATTGCCTGATGCCACAGGCAGCGGAAGGGCATATTTTTGGTGGCTGTGAATTTATTCGTTATGACGATCGCCCGTGGAGCGAAAAAGAGTTCAATCGCCTGCAAACATTTACGCAGATTGTTTCTGTTGTCACCGAGCAAATTCAGAGCCGCGTCATCAACAACGTCGACTACGAACTGTTATGTCGGGAACGGGATAACTTCCGCATTCTGGTCGCCATCACCAATGCGGTACTCTCCCGCCTGGACATGGACGAACTGGTCAGCGAAGTGGCGAAAGAGATCCACTACTACTTCGATATCGACGATATCAGTATCGTCTTACGCAGTCATCGTAAAAACAAACTCAACGTTTACTCCACTCATTATCTTGATAAACAGCATCCCACTCACGAACAGAGTGAAGTTGATGAGGCCGGAACCCTCACCGAGCGCGTATTTAAAAGCAAAGAGATGCTGCTGATTAATCTCCACGAACGAGATGATTTAGCCCCCTACGAACGCATGCTGTTCGACACCTGGGGAAACCAGATCCAGACGTTGTGCCTGCTACCATTGATGTCTGGTAATACCATGCTGGGCGTATTGAAACTGGCACAGTGTGAAGAGAAAACCTTTACCACCACCAACCTGAGTTTACTGCGCCAGATTGCCGAACGTGTGGCGATTGCCGTGGATAATGCTCTTGCCTACCAGGAAATCCACCGTCTGAAAGAGCGGCTGGTTGATGAAAACCTCGCCCTGACAGAACAACTCAACAATGTGGATAGTGAATTTGGCGAGATTATTGGTCGCAGCGAAGCCATGTATAGCGTGCTCAAACAGGTTGAGATGGTGGCGCAAAGCGACAGCACCGTACTCATTCTTGGTGAAACTGGCACAGGAAAAGAGCTGATAGCCCGCGCAATTCACAATCTGAGTGAGCGAAACGGTCGTCGAATGGTGAAAATGAACTGCGCCGCCATGCCTGCCGGATTGCTGGAAAGCGATCTGTTTGGTCATGAGCGTGGCGCCTTTACTGGTGCCAGCACCCAGCGCATCGGTCGTTTTGAACTGGCGGATAAAAGCTCGCTGTTCCTCGATGAAGTGGGTGATATGCCGCTGGAGTTACAGCCGAAGCTACTGCGCGTGTTGCAGGAACAGGAGTTTGAACGCCTCGGCAGCAACAAAATTATTCAGACGGACGTGCGTTTAATCGCCGCGACTAACCGCGATCTGAAAAAAATGGTCGCTGACCGTGAGTTCCGTAGCGATCTCTATTACCGCCTGAATGTCTTCCCGATTCATCTGCCACCGCTACGCGAGCGTCCGGAAGATATTCCGCTGTTGGCGAAAGCCTTCACCTTCAAAATAGCCCGCCGTCTGGGGCGCAATATTGACAGTATTCCAGCCGAGACTCTGCGCATATTGAGCAACATGGAATGGCCGGGTAACGTCCGCGAACTGGAAAATGTCATTGAGCGCGCGGTGCTGCTGACTCGCGGTAACGTTCTACAACTCTCTTTACCCGATATCTCACTACCGGAACCTGAAACGCCGCCTGCCGCGACGGTCGTCGCCCAGGAAGGTGAAGATGAATATCAACTGATTGTCCGTGTACTGAAAGAGACCAATGGTGTAGTCGCGGGGCCGAAAGGAGCTGCACAACGTCTGGGGCTAAAACGCACCACCCTGCTGTCACGGATGAAACGGCTGGGAATTGATAAAGCGGCATTGGTTTGACAGATTTAGTTATACTCAGTCAACATTCAATGAAAGGAGGCAGTATGGCCGTTTCAGCAAGAAATCAATTAACCGGAACCGTTAGCGCAGTAGCAATGGGCGCGGTGAATGATGAAGTAGAACTGACGCTGGCAGGTGGCGCTAAGCTGGTGGCGATTGTGACCCACAGCAGCCAGCAAGCCCTGGGGCTGGCAAAAGGGAAAGAAGCGATTGCCCTGATTAAAGCCCCGTGGGTAACGCTGGCAACGGAAGACTGTGGACTGAAATTCTCCGCTCGCAACCAGTTTGCTGGCAGTGTGTCGAAAATCACCGAAGGCGCAGTGAATGCCACTGTCCATATCAAAACGGATGCGGGTTTTGAAATTGTGGCGGTGGTAACAAATGAAAGCCAGGATGAGATGAAACTCACCGCTGGCTCGCGCGTTATTGCGTTGATCAAGGCATCAGCAATCCTGATTGCGACCAAAGCGTAAGCGCCGTATTTGCCGGGGAATATAAACTCCTCCGGCAAATTTATTTCTTCGGGCGATATTTTTCTGGCAGTTCCGGCACCGGACGCTTGTCATCAATCAGATGACGCACGGTTAAGATCGGATGACGCCACAGCATTCGCGGCCCCGCCCAACGCATAATCTGCTTCATCTCTTCACGCTTCGCAGGCTGATAACAGTGCACCGGACACTGCTTACAGGCCGGTTTCTCTTCGCCAAACACACATTTATCCAGCCGTTTTTGCGCATAAGCAAACAACGTCTCGTAATGCTCCGGCTCCGCTGACGCCTGCGGGCATTTCGCTTGATAAAGATCGATCATTTTTTTAATCGTCAGTTTTTCACGAGAGATACGCTTGCCGGACATGCTGCCTCCACACTCTTAAGGTGCATTTATATTACAACTTAATTTTAAAGGGGACTATGGCTCTGAAGGAGGAGGTTTCTTCAACCAACGCAATGTTTTCATAATCAACACGCAAAAGCTGCAAAACAGCATCTTTCCCGGAACCAGCATCAAGAACTCACCGTTCGCGTCTTCCCCTGAAATGATTAACTCCGGTATCATGTGCGCCTTATGTGATTACAACGAAAATAAAAACCATCACACCACATTTAACATCAGGGAACCGGACCTAACTCCATGAGTGTAATAGAAAATTTCGAAGCCCATACGCCTATGATGCAGCAGTATCTCAAGCTGAAAGCACAGCATCCGGAGATCCTGCTGTTCTACCGGATGGGTGACTTTTACGAGCTGTTTTATGACGACGCGAAACGGGCGTCGCAACTGCTGGATATTTCGCTGACTAAACGTGGCGCTTCCGCGGGTGAGCCAATCCCGATGGCAGGTATCCCCTATCACGCGGTAGAAAACTATCTTGCCAAACTGGTAAATCAGGGCGAATCCGTCGCTATTTGTGAACAGATTGGCGATCCGGCGACCAGCAAAGGGCCCGTTGAGCGCAAAGTTGTCCGTATCGTCACACCGGGTACTATCAGCGATGAAGCCCTGTTGCAAGAGCGCCAGGACAACCTGCTGGCGGCTATCTGGCAGGACAGTAAAGGTTTCGGTTACGCGACGCTGGATATCAGTTCCGGGCGTTTTCGTCTGAGCGAACCGGCTGACCGCGAAACGATGGCAGCAGAACTGCAACGCACCAATCCGGCGGAACTGCTGTACGCAGAAGATTTTGCTGAAATCTCGTTAATTGAAGGTCGTCGCGGCCTGCGCCGTCGCCCGCTGTGGGAGTTTGAAATCGACACCGCGCGCCAGCAGTTAAACCTGCAATTTGGCACGCGCGATCTGGTAGGTTTTGGTGTTGAAAATGCGTCACGCGGTCTTTGTGCCGCTGGTTGCCTGTTGCAGTATGCAAAAGATACCCAGCGCACAACCTTGCCACATATCCGCTCTATCACGATGGAACGCGAGCAGGACAGCATCATTATGGATGCTGCGACGCGCCGTAATCTGGAAATCACCCAGAATCTGGCGGGTGGCGCGGAAAATACGCTGGCTTCCGTGCTTGACTGCACCGTCACGCCGATGGGTAGCCGTATGCTGAAACGCTGGCTACATATGCCAGTGCGCGACACCCGCGTGTTGCTTGAGCGCCAGCAGACCATCGGCGCATTGCAGGATTTCACCGCCGAATTACAGCCGGTACTGCGGCAGGTGGGCGATCTGGAGCGTATTCTGGCACGACTGGCGTTACGTACCGCTCGCCCACGCGATCTTGCTCGCATGCGTCACGCCTTCCAGCAACTGCCGGAACTGCGCGCACAGTTAGAAACTGTCGATAGTGCACCGGTACAGGCGCTGCGTGAGAAAATGGGCGAATTTGCCGAACTGCGCGATCTGCTGGAGCGGGCAATCATCGACACGCCGCCGGTACTGGTGCGCGACGGTGGTGTTATCGCACCGGGCTATAACGAAGAGCTGGATGAGTGGCGCGCGCTGGCTGACGGCGCGACCGATTATCTGGAGCGTCTGGAAGTCCGCGAGCGTGAACGTACCGGCCTGGACACGCTGAAAGTTGGTTTTAACGCGGTGCACGGCTATTACATTCAAATCAGCCGTGGGCAAAGCCATCTGGCACCGATTAACTACATGCGCCGCCAGACGCTGAAAAACGCTGAACGCTACATTATTCCGGAGCTGAAAGAGTACGAAGACAAAGTCCTCACCTCAAAAGGCAAAGCACTGGCGCTGGAAAAACAGCTTTATGAAGAGTTGTTTGACCTGCTGCTGCCGCATCTGGAAGCGTTGCAACAGAGTGCGAGCGCACTGGCAGAACTCGACGTGCTGGTTAACCTGGCAGAACGTGCCTATACCCTGAACTACACCTGCCCGACCTTTATTGATAAACCCGGTATTCGCATTACCGAAGGTCGCCATCCGGTGGTTGAACAGGTACTGAATGAGCCGTTTATCGCTAACCCGCTGAATCTGTCGCCACAGCGCCGCATGTTGATCATTACCGGTCCGAACATGGGCGGTAAAAGTACCTATATGCGCCAGACCGCGTTGATTGCGCTGATGGCCTATATCGGCAGTTATGTACCGGCACAAAGCGTGGAAATTGGTCCGATTGACCGTATCTTCACCCGCGTCGGCGCGGCGGATGATCTGGCTTCCGGGCGTTCAACCTTTATGGTGGAAATGACCGAAACCGCCAATATTCTGCATAATGCCACCGAGTACAGTCTGGTGTTGATGGATGAGATTGGTCGCGGGACGTCCACTTACGATGGTCTGTCGCTGGCGTGGGCGTGTGCGGAAAATCTGGCGAATAAGATTAAAGCGTTGACACTGTTTGCCACCCACTATTTCGAACTGACACAGCTACCAGAGAAAATGGAAGGCGTGGCGAACGTGCATCTTGATGCACTGGAGCACGGCGACACGATTGCCTTTATGCACAGTGTGCAGGACGGCGCGGCAAGTAAGAGCTACGGTCTGGCGGTTGCTGCGCTGGCGGGCGTACCAAAAGAGGTAATCAAGCGCGCGCGGCAGAAACTGCGTGAGCTGGAGAGCATTTCACCTAATGCGGCCGCTACGCAGGTTGATGGTACGCAGATGTCTTTGCTGTCATTACCGGAAGAAACCTCGCCAGCAGTCGAAGCACTGGAAAATCTCGATCCAGATTCACTGACCCCGCGTCAGGCGCTGGAGTGGATTTATCGGTTGAAGAGTCTGGTGTAAACCTGATATTCCCGACGGCACTATGCCGTCGGGTTGATTCACTACTTTTTCATTTGCACCCGGCAATACTGAGTCACCACATCTGAAATAGAGGGATATTTCACTTTCACCTGGTAATCAGGAAATGTCGTAAATGTGATATCTTCATGATCAATAAACACGGGGGCAGTTTTCCGTGCAGCTTCTGCTAAGATCGCTTCTTGCTCTGGTGCTAACGGATAAAATACCTTTACACTGTCAGGTACAATCTCTTCTTTTATCTTCGATTTTTCATGAGTAACAATGATATCCATCTCATGGCGGACAAAGGATATTGTGGAACCATTTAAATGATAATATTGTGTCGTGTGGTAGCGTTTTTCATTTTCTACCGAGTAAATGACTTTCATTATTCCCAAAATGCTAAGTTGATATTTTTCGTTATTCTCCGTCACACTGAAATCTGTTGTACACTTAACTACATCACCTTCAGTTATAAGTTTTTCAAAACGATTTATTTCTTCTATAGAAGCAGCTTGTACATTAGATGTAAAAAAACAGAAAGCTAACAGGAAAGCATAAAAACATCTAAGCATCTTAAAACATCCTTTTGTAATTTATTACTCCAAAGACTTCGACACTCTGGTCGGGTATAATAATACATTGCTATAATTTTGAGTCTATGCAAATGTCTACCACCCGCTATCAAAAAATTGATGCTCATAACTATCGCCATATATGGGCCGTTGGTGATATTCATGGTGACTATCAATTATTACAATCCCGCTTACATCAATTATCTTTTTGTCCCGAAACAGACTTACTTATTTCTACAGGCGATAATATTGATCGTGGGGCGGAGAGTCTTAACGTACTACGCCTGTTAAACCATCCCTGGTTTACCTCTGTTAAAGGCAACCACGAAGCGATGGCTCTTGATGCATTCGCGACTGGCGATGGCAATATGTGGCTGGCCAGTGGCGGTGACTGGTTTTTCGATTTAAATAAGACGGAACAAAAAGAGGCAATAGATCTGTTGCTTCGTTTTCATCATCTTCCCCATATTATTGAATTAGATAACGATAATATAAAATATATCATCGCACATGCGGATTACCCAGGAGATAAATATCAGTTTGGTAAAGAAATAGCGGAAAGTGAATTACTCTGGCCTGTTGATCGCGTGCAGAAATCGCTTAAAGGCGAATCACAAAAAATAAACGGTGCCGACCGCTTTATCTTTGGTCATATGATGTTTGATAACATTCAGACGTTCGCTAACCAGATTTATATTGATACCGGCTCACCGAAAAGCGGACGGTTATCGTTTTATAAAATAAAGTAATCTCATGCTTCCTCTGTGAAGCATGAGTATCCCGGTTTTATTTCAGGCCATTATTCGTTTTTCGCCAGCAGCAAAGAGAGATCAAGCTTCGCCAGCGTGCGGCTGGCGCTTTCCGGCAGACCGCCGTCAGTAATGATCTGATCAAACTCACTTAACGGTAACGCCAGCCATGTCGCCACCTGACCATATTTCGTGGCATCACAGACCAGAATCCGCTGGCGACTGGCACTGGCAATCGCCCGTTTCACCGTGACTTTATCTTCCGCTGGCGTAGAGATCCCCCGCACACTCCATGACGATGCAGAAATAAAAGCCTGATCAATCATCAAGCTGCGTAGCATGGTCGCGGCGGCTTCTCCGACACAGGAACGGTTTTCCCGACAAACTGCACCACCAGTGTGAATAATTGTGCAATTACTGTTGTCGAGCAAGTAGTTTGCGATAACGAAATCGTTGGTGACTACAGTGAGTGGCTCCATGTGAATCAAATGCTGTGCAATCGCTAACGTGGTCGTTCCCGCATCCAGATAGATACAACTCCCCGGCTGAACGAGACTTGCCGCCAGCTTGCCAATAGCCGCTTTTTGCGTCATTGCCAGCGCAGTTTTTACCTGGTGAGAAGGTTCATGCGCCACACGTCCCGGCGACTGGACACCTCCGGACACCAACACAACAGCGCCCTGCTGCTCCAGTTTTTGCAAATCCCGACGAATGGTCATATGTGACACATTCATTCTGTCCGTCAGTTCAGCAATACTGACAATGCCTTTTTCAGCTACCATCTCAAGGATGATTTGGCGACGCTCTACGGGTATCAACTTTTGCTCCTTCCTTTGTCCTGCGGACATTCTACGCTATTTGCCTGCGAAACGTGCGCAACGCAACTATCGCTTAGTTCACATAAAATAACACGCCATGTTAATTTTTGTGAATCAGCTCACCATATCGTTATCGCCTGGCGCTTATATTCACAACATCAAACAAAATATCACTTAAATTAACAAGGAGAGCAGATGAAAACGGGATCTGAGTTTCATGTCGGTATCGTTGGTTTAGGGTCAATGGGGATGGGAGCGGCGCTGTCGTGTGTCCGCGCGGGTCTTTCTACCTGGGGCGCAGACCTGAACGCCAATGCCTGCGCTACGCTGAAAGAGGCTGGCGCTTGCGGGGTTTCCGATAACGCCGCGACGTTTGCCGAAAAACTGGATGCTCTGCTGGTGCTGGTGGTAAATGCGGCCCAGGTCAAACAAGTACTGTTTGGTGATAAAGGCGTTGCACAGCATCTGAAACCCGGCACGGCTGTAATGGTTTCTTCCACTATCGCCAGTGCTGATGCGCAGGAAATTGCCACTGCTCTGGCTGCGTTCGATCTGGAAATGCTGGATGCGCCAGTTTCTGGTGGCGCGGTAAAAGCCGCTAACGGTGAAATGACCGTTATGGCCTCCGGTAGTGATCTTGCCTTTGAACGCCTGACCCCCGTGCTGGAAGCCGTCGCCGGAAAAGTTTATCGCATTGGTGCAGAGCCGGGTCTGGGTTCGACAGTAAAAATTATCCACCAGTTGTTAGCTGGCGTGCATATTGCTGCCGGGGCCGAAGCGATGGCGCTTGCTGCCCGTGCGGGGATCCCACTGGATGTAATGTATGACGTCGTAACCAATGCCGCCGGAAATTCGTGGATGTTCGAAAACCGGATGCGCCATGTGGTGGATGGCGATTACACCCCGCATTCTGCCGTAGATATTTTTGTGAAGGATCTCGGGCTGGTTGCTGATACCGCTAAAGCCCTGCACTTTCCGCTGCCGTTGGCCTCAACAGCGTTGAATATGTTCACCAGCGCCAGCAACGCAGGTTACGGAAAAGAAGACGACAGCGCAGTCATCAAGATTTTCTCTGGCATCACTCTACCGGGAGCGAAATCATGATCAGGATTGGCGTTATCGCTGATGATTTTACCGGCGCGACGGATATCGCCAGTTTTCTGGTGGAAAATAGTCTGCCAACGGTGCAAATCAACGGTGTCCCGACAGGGGAAATGCCGGAAGCAATCGATGCCGTTGTGATCAGTCTGAAAACTCGCTCCTGCCCGGTGGCAGAAGCCACACAGCAATCGCTGGCGGCTCTGCGCTGGTTGCAACAACAAGGTTGCAAACAAGTCTACTTCAAATACTGCTCCACTTTCGACAGTACTGAGAAAGGCAATATCGGCCCGGTGACTGATGCATTAATGGATGCACTCGACACGCCGTTTACGGTCTTTTCCCCGGCTCTGCCAGTCAACGGGCGTACGGTTTATCAGGGTTATTTGTTCGTGATGAATCAACTGCTGGCCGAATCCGGGATGCGGCATCATCCAGTAAATCCTATGACCGACAGCTACCTTCCGCGTCTGGTTGAAGCACAATCCACAGGGCGCTGCGGCGTCGTTTCGGCGCATATTCTCGAAAAAGGTGTGGAAGCCATGCGTCAGGAACTGGCCCGTTTACAGCAAGAGGGCTATCGCTACGCGGTGCTTGATGCCCTGACCGAACGCCATCTGGAAATTCAGGGTGAAGCCTTGCGTGATGCCCCATTAGTAACCGGCGGTTCTGGCCTTGCGATAGGTCTGGCCCGGCAGTGGGCGCAAGAAAACGGTAACCAGGCACGCGAAGCAGGGCGTCCACTCGCAGGGCGCGGCGTAGTGCTCTCCGGTTCATGCTCACAAATGACCAATTGCCAGGTGGCACATTACCGTCAGATTGCGCCAGCCCGTGAAGTTGATGTGGCACGTTGTCTCACAACAGAAACACTGGTCGCTTATACACACGAACTGGCGAAATGGGTTCTGAGTCAGGAAAGTGAACTTGCTCCGCTGGTTTTTGCCACCGCCAGCACCGACGCGCTGGCCGCTATTCAACAGCAATATGGCGCACAAAAAGCCAGCCAGGCAGTGGAAGCGCTGTTTTCGCTACTGGCTGCCAGGTTAGCGGCGGAAGGTGTAACGCGTTTTATTGTCGCAGGCGGTGAAACTTCCGGAGTGGTCACGCAGAGTCTGGGCATAAAAGGGTTCCATATTGGCCCAACAATTTCCCCCGGTGTGCCGTGGGTTAACGCACTGGATAAACCTGTCTCACTGGCCCTTAAATCCGGCAATTTCGGTGACGAAGCCTTTTTTTCACGAGCCCAAAGAGAGTTTCTACCATGAGCGATTTCGCAAAAGCAGAGCAGTCTTTGCGAGAAGAGATGACGCGGATTGCCAGTTCGTTCTTTCAGCGCGGCTATGCCACCGGTTCGGCTGGCAATCTGTCGCTGCTTTTGCCTGACGGGAATTTACTGGCAACGCCGACAGGTTCATGCCTGGGTAATCTCGATCCGCAGCGGCTTTCCAAAGTCACCGCGGATGGCGAATGGCTAAGTGGTGACAACCCCTCAAAAGAAGTGCTCTTTCATCTGGCGCTGTATCGCAATAATCCGCGCTGTAAAGCTGTCGTGCATTTGCACAGTACGTGGTCGACGGCACTTTCCTGCCTTCAAGGGCTGGACAGCAGTAACGTTATTCGTCCGTTCACACCGTACGTGGTGATGCGGATGGGGAACGTCCCGTTGGTGCCCTATTATCGCCCGGGCGATAAACGCATCGCACAGGATCTGGCGGAACTGGCAGCAAATCATCAGGCCTTTTTGTTAGCAAATCATGGCCCAGTGGTTTGCGGTGAAAGCCTGCAAGAAGCTGCCAACAATATGGAAGAGCTGGAGGAAACGGCCAGGCTGATTTTTATTCTCAGCGACCGCCCGATCCGCTATCTGACCGCAGATGAAATTGCGGAATTAAGGAGTTAATGCAATGCCTCGTTTTGCAGCTAATTTATCCATGATGTTCACCGAAGTGCCTTTTATTGAACGCTTCGCCGCAGCGCGAAAAGCTGGTTTTGATGCCGTGGAATTTCTGTTTCCCTATGACTATTCCATCCAGCAAATCCAGCAACAACTGGCGCAAAACCATCTGACGCTGGCGCTGTTCAATACCGCTCCTGGGGATGTTAATGCGGGTGAATGGGGATTATCCGCCCTTCCCGGACGTGAGCACGAAGCTCGCGCGGACATCGATCTGGCTCTGGAATATGCGCTGGCGCTCAATTGCGAACAAGTTCATGTGATGGCAGGAGTAGTGCCCGCAGGCGAAGACGCTGAACGGTATCGGGCAGTGTTTATCGATAATCTCCGCTACGCTGCCGATAGCTTTGCGCCGCACGGCAAGCGAGTTTTGGTTGAAGCACTCAGCCCAGCCGTTAAACCTAGTTATCTCTTCTCCAGTCAGTATCAGGCACTGGCAATTGTTGAAGAGGTCGCTCGCGATAATGTGTTTATTCAGTTGGATACCTTCCATGCGCAAAAAGTAGATGGCGACCTGACGCATTTAATCCGCGATTACGCTGGGAAATATGCCCACGTGCAAATTGCCGGACTGCCTGACCGACATGAACCAGACGATGGCGAGATCAATTATCCGTGGCTGTTTCGCCTGTTCGATAAGGTGGGATATCAGGGTTGGATCGGTTGTGAATACAAACCCCGCGGCCTCACCGAAGAAGGGCTTGGCTGGTTTGACGCCTGGCGCTAATTCGCTAAATCCATAATTACAACGTACCCATACATCCCCCCATCTACGGATGGGGTAGGTTAACTATAACTTTCAGACAGGGTTTTCCATGTCCACAATTACATTGTTATGCATTGCGTTAGCTGGCGTAATCATGCTGTTGCTGCTGGTCATCAAGGCAAAGGTACAACCATTCGTCGCGCTGCTTCTCGTCAGCCTGTTAGTCGCACTTGCAGCGGGTATCCCGGCTGGCGAAGTAGGTAAAGTGATGATCGCCGGGATGGGTGGCGTGCTTGGCTCCGTCACCATTATCATCGGCCTTGGCGCTATGCTGGGACGCATGATCGAGCACTCTGGCGGCGCAGAATCACTGGCCAATTATTTCAGCCGCAAGTTAGGGGATAAACGAACAATCGCCGCACTGACTCTGGCAGCATTCTTCCTCGGCATCCCCGTCTTCTTTGATGTCGGCTTTATTATTCTTGCGCCAATCATTTATGGCTTTGCCAAGGTTGCAAAAATATCACCGCTTAAATTTGGTCTGCCTGTTGCTGGGATCATGCTGACCGTTCACGTAGCTGTGCCGCCACATCCTGGCCCCGTCGCCGCAGCGGGACTCCTTCACGCAGACATCGGCTGGCTGACCATAATCGGTATTGCGATTTCTATTCCAGTGGGCATTGTCGGCTATTTTGCAGCGAAAATAATCAATAAGCGCCAATATGCGATGTCGGTGGAAGTACTGGAGCAGATGCAACTGGCTCCAGCCAGTGAGGGAAACGCAACAAAATTAAGCGATAAAATAAATCCGCCAGGCGTAGCGCTGGTCACCTCGCTAATTGTTATCCCTATCGCGATTATTATGGCGGGTACGGTTTCGGCAACACTAATGCCAGCCTCGCATCCCCTGCTTGGTACGTTGCAACTGCTCGGCTCACCGATGGTAGCATTGATGATTGCGCTGGTACTGGCGTTCTGGTTATTGGCCTTACGTCGCGGCTGGAGCCTGCAACACACCAGCGATATTATGGGCTCAGCCCTTCCCACTGCGGCGGTAGTTATTCTGGTTACTGGAGCTGGTGGGGTGTTCGGCAAAGTGCTGGTGGAATCTGGCGTCGGTAAGGCTCTTGCCAACATGCTACAAATGATTGACCTGCCTCTGTTGCCTGCGGCATTTATTATTTCACTGGCGCTGCGTGCATCGCAGGGTTCGGCAACCGTAGCAATCCTGACAACAGGCGGACTGCTTTCAGAAGCGGTTGTGGGGCTGAATCCGATTCAGTGCGTACTGGTGACACTGGCGGCCTGCTTTGGTGGGCTTGGCGCATCGCACATTAACGACTCCGGTTTCTGGATCGTCACCAAATATCTGGGTTTATCGGTGGCAGATGGTCTGAAAACCTGGACAGTGTTAACGACCATCCTCGGTTTTACCGGATTCTTAATCACCTGGTGCGTGTGGGCAGTAATTTAACCTTAGCGAAAAGGTTCGATGGGTACTTGCTGCGGCGATCCCATTGGTAACCGCGTGGATGATGAATTTTTGGGGCGTTTGAGTAGAGAAGAGCAGGTGTTGTTTATGCGACTGGTGCGCAAGATGATGAACACATAGGGTGCTGATTGCCGGATGCGACACTGTCGCATCTTATCCAGGCGACAAAATACACCAACGCCCCAAACAAAAGAAAAAGGCCAGCCTCATATGAGACTGGCCTTTCTGACAGATGCTTGCTTATTCGCGGAACAGCGCTTCGATATTCAGCCCCTGAGTCTGCAAAATCTCACGCAGACGGCGCAGGCCTTCAACCTGAATCTGGCGAACACGTTCTCGTGTGAGGCCTATTTCACGACCTACATCTTCCAGTGTTGCCGCTTCATACCCCAGCAAACCGAATCGACGTGCCAGCACTTCACGCTGCTTGGCGTTCAGTTCGAACAGCCATTTGACGATGCTCTGCTTCATATCGTCATCTTGCGTAGTGTCTTCCGGACCGTTCTCTTTTTCGTCGGCCAGGATGTCCAGCAACGCTTTTTCGGAATCACCACCCAGCGGGGTGTCTACCGAGGTAATGCGCTCGTTAAGACGAAGCATACGGCTGACGTCATCAACTGGCTTATCCAGTTGCTCTGCGATTTCTTCCGCGCTCGGTTCGTGATCCAGCTTATGGGACAACTCACGTGCGGTTCGCAGGTAAACGTTCAGCTCCTTTACGATGTGGATTGGCAAACGAATCGTACGGGTTTGGTTCATAATCGCCCGTTCGATCGTCTGGCGAATCCACCATGTTGCGTATGTTGAGAAGCGGAAACCACGTTCCGGGTCAAACTTCTCAACCGCGCGGATCAGCCCCAGGTTACCCTCTTCGATAAGATCCAGCAACGCCAGACCACGATTGCCATAACGGCGGGCAATTTTTACCACCAAACGCAAGTTACTCTCGATCATCCGGCGGCGGGAGGCGACATCTCCACGCAGTGCGCGACGCGCAAAATAAACTTCTTCTTCGGCCGTTAACAGTGGCGAATAACCAATCTCACCAAGGTAAAGCTGAGTCGCGTCCAGCACACGCTGTGTGGCACCCTGCGATAACAGCTCCTCTTCGGCCAAATCGTTATCACTGGGTTCCTCTTCAACTAAGGCCTTTTCGTCAAAAACCTCAACTCCGTTCTCATCAAATTCCGCATCTTCATTTAAATCATGAACTTTCAGCGTATTCTGACTCATAAGGTGGCTCCTACCCGTGATCCCTTGACGGAACGCTCAAGCAAAAGCCTGGTTCCGCCGAATTATCGCTGCGGTAAATAACGCAGCGGGTTTACGGATTTCCCCTTGTAACGAATTTCAAAATGCAATCGTGTTGAACTGGTTCCGGTGCTACCCATGGTTGCTATTTTTTGCCCCGCCTTCACTTCTTGTTGTTCCCGGACCAGCATTGTGTCGTTATGGGCGTAGGCACTCAGGTAATCATCATTATGTTTGATGATAATCAGATTACCGTAGCCGCGCAGCGCATTACCGGCATAAACAACGCGGCCATCTGCGGTCGCGATAATTGCCTGTCCTTTGCTACCTGCGATATCAATCCCCTTGTTGCCTCCCTCAGAAGCGCCAAAGGTTTCAATCACTTTGCCCTCAGTTGGCCAGCGCCAGGTGGAAATCGGCGTACTGGTTGATGTACTGCTGACAGTCGGCTCGGTTGTGCTTGCTGTTGGTACAGTTACAGGCGCTGTGACCGTGGTCGCAGTTGGCTTGTTGTTCGGCAACATTTTGTTAGCACTCTGTTCACCCGAAGATTCAGAATACGTAATTGTCGGTTGCGACGCAACAGCAACGGTGGAATTTTGTGCAGGCTTGATCACAACTCCTTGCTCTGCTGCATCCGCCTGGGTAATGGCATTTCCGCCAGTGATTGGCGTGCCAGAAGCATTGCCAACCTGTAAAGTCTGACCTACGTTCAACGCGTATGGTGCCTCAATATTATTACGTTGGGCGAGATCGCGGAAATCGTTACCGGTGATCCAGGCAATATAGAAAAGTGTGTCGCCTTTTTTCACGGTATAAGTACTACCGCTATAACTGCCTTTCGGAATATTCCCGTACTGACGGTTGTAGACGATACGCCCATTTTCCATTTGCACCGGTTGCTGAGTGACAGGCTGCACCGGCTGGATTTGTGGTTGTTGCGTAGATTGAATTTGTGGCTGCTGTACCGGCTGAATTTGCGGTTGCTGCGTTTTAGACGTCGTCCCCATCTTCGGTGGCGGCGTAATCAACATACCAGAATTGGTATTTGCAGGCGCATTGCCATTGACGGAGCTGACCGGTGCCGGTGGATTTGAAGTGTCAGAACAGCCAGCCAACCATAGCGAAACCAGTGACAAAGCCGCAATACGGCGAACGGTGAATTTTGGGCTTCCCGCGCTCATTTATCCCCCAGGAAAAATTGATTAATAACCAGTGACATAATTACCGTGCAAGGCACCCTACTGAACACTGGAAAAGATGTTCACGATACGCTGACCTGCTGCAAAATAACCAGGAAAATTCCAGGTATTTCCTCGCACTTTAAGCCAGCTCCCCCTTCACTAAGGGAACAAAGCGCACGGCCTCTACGGTATCGATAATAAATTCGCCCCCGCGACGACGCACCCGCTTCAAATACTGGTGCTCTTCCCCTACCGGCAAGACGAGAATCCCGCCTTCATCCAGTTGCGTCATTAGTGCAGTAGGAATTTCGGGCGGTGCTGCCGTTACAATGATAGCGTCAAACGGCGCACGTGCTTGCCAACCTTGCCATCCATCGCCGTGACGGGTTGAAACATTATGTAAATCAAGATTTTTCAGGCGACGACGCGCCTGCCACTGCAATCCTTTAATCCGTTCAACCGAACATACATGCTGGACAAGATGTGCAAGGATTGCCGTTTGATAGCCCGAACCGGTGCCGATTTCCAGCACCCGCGACTGCGGCGTCAGTTCGAGTAATTCGGTCATTCGCGCCACCATGTACGGCTGCGAAATTGTCTGCCCCTGACCTATCGGCAACGCGATATTGTCCCAGGCTTTTTGTTCAAACGCTTCATCAATGAATTTTTCACGCGGCACGGCGGCAAGTGCGTTCAACACCTGCTCATCCTGAATACCTTGCGCACGTAATTGATCCAGAAGTGCTTGTACGCGTCTGCTTACCATTGCGTGCCAACTCCCACGCTGTTTAACCAGTCTGAAACCACATCTTGCGCGTTGTGCGCGGTTAAATCTACATGCAGCGGCGTGATGGAGACATAGCCTTCATCTACCGCAGCAAAATCAGTCCCCGGACCGGCATCGCACTTACCGCCCGGCGGGCCAATCCAGTACAGCGTATTACCGCGCGGATCCTGTTGCGGGATAACTTGATCTGCCGGATGTCGTGTACCGCAGCGAGTGACGCGGATACCTTTAATCTGATCCAGCGGTAAATCCGGGACGTTAATATTGAGAATACGCCCGGTGCGCAGCGGCTCTTTGCACAGTGCGCGCAAAATAGAACAGGTTACCGCCGCAGCAGTGTCATAATGCTTATGCCCGTCAAGCGAGACGGCCAGCGCTGGAAAACCTAAATGACGGCCTTCCATCGCGGCTGCCACCGTACCGGAATAGATAACATCATCACCCAGATTCGGCCCGGCGTTAATGCCCGAAACCACAATATCCGGACGCGGACGCATCAGTGCATTCACACCAAGATATACACAATCGGTCGGGGTTCCCATTTGCACGGCGATATCACCATTTTCAAAGGTAAACGTGCGCAGGGAGGATTCCAGTGTCAGAGAATTTGAAGCGCCGCTGCGGTTACGATCGGGGGCAACCACCTGAACGTCAGCAAACTCACGCAAGGCTTTCGCCAGCGTTTGTATACCGGGTGCATGTACCCCGTCATCATTACTCAGCAATATGCGCATAATCACCTGTTGTGTTGATAAGTTCCCTGACAACGCTGGTTGCAAAACTTCCCGCCGGAAGCCAGAAACGGATTTCTACGGTGACGTCATCCCACCAGTTCCAGCTTAATTGTTGTGGATATAACAGCATCGCTCTGCGCGCGGCGTCTACTTTTTCGCGTACCAGTAATGCTTGCAATTCAGTTTCGTCGGCAACCGCCGCTTGTTCGAATGCCAGCGCCTCACGCTGGGTACCCCACTCGCCGCTACCGGGCAAAGCAGCGGTAATCATCAGCTCTTTATCGTTGACGCGACGCTGTAATTCCGCCATTTCATCGTTAGTAGCAACAAACCAGCTACCACGCCCCGCTAATTGTAGCGCATCGCCGTCAACAACTTGATTAACGTCCGCTTTTTTGAGGCGCTCAGCAACAATCTGATTAAACAACGCACTACGGGCTGCCGACAACCAAAAACTGCGTTTATTGCGATCGCGCACCGGTGTATTCGTTTGCGCCCAGCGCAGCGCTCCCTGCAAGTTACTGCCGCCAATACCAAAACGTTGCGCACCAAAGTAGTTCGGTACACCTTTCACGCAAATATCGATCAGACGCTGTTCAACGTCATCGCGATTGCTCACTTCGCGTAGCACCAGGGTAAAGGCGTTACCTTTCAGCGCCCCTAAACGCAGCTTACGCTTGTGCCGCGCATACTCCAGCACCTGGCAACCTTCCAGTTGAAACGCACTCAGATCAGGCATTTCTTTGCCCGGTACACGCGCGCATAACCACTGTTCCGTAACGGCATGTTTGTCTTTCTGCCCCGCGAAGCTGACTTCACGAGCATGAATTTTCAGGAATTTTGCCAGTGCGTCCGCCACAAACCGGGTATTGCAACCGTTTTTAAGCACCCGCACCAGAATATGCTCACCTTCACCATCAGGCTCAAAGCCTAAATCTTCCACCACCACAAAGTCTTCCGGGTTGGCTTTCAGCAGCCCGGTGCCTTGCGGTTTGCCGTGGAGGTAAGTGAGATTATCAAACTCAATCATTTTGTTGCCTTAATGAGTAGCGCCACCGCTTCACAGGCAATCCCTTCCCCACGTCCGGTAAATCCAAGTTTTTCCGTGGTGGTGGCTTTCACGTTAACATCATCCATATGGCAGCCGAGATCTTCGGCAATAAACACGCGCATTTGTGGAATGTGCGGCAGCATCTTCGGTGCCTGAGCGATGATAGTGACATCAACGTTGCCGAGGGTATACCCCTTCGCCTGAATGCGTCGCCAGGCTTCGCGTAGCAGCTCGCGGCTATCGGCACCTTTAAATGCCGGATCGGTATCCGGAAACAGCTTGCCGATATCCCCCAGCGCCGCGGCACCAAGTAGTGCATCGGTCAGCGCATGCAGCGCCACGTCGCCATCAGAATGCGCCAACAGCCCTTTTTCGTAAGGAATGCGCACGCCACCAATGATAATTGGGCCTTCGCCACCAAAGGCGTGTACATCAAAACCGTGTCCAATTCGCATTATGTATTCTCCTGATGGATGGTTCGGGTGAGGTAAAATTCAGCAAGCGCCAAATCTTCCGGGCGCGTGACTTTAATGTTATCCGCACGGCCTTCGACAAGCTGCGGATGAAAACCGCAATATTCCAGCGCCGAGGCTTCATCGGTAATGGTTGCGCCTTCATTTAAAGCACGCGTCAGGCAGTCATATAACAGCTCTCGAGGGAAAAATTGCGGCGTCAGCGCGTGCCATAAACCGTTGCGATCAACGGTATGTGCAATGGCATTTTTATCAGGTTCGGCGCGTTTCATGGTATCGCGCACCGGAGCGGCAAGAATCCCCCCCGTGCGGCTGGTTTCGCTCAGAGTTAACAGCCGTGCAAGATCATCCTGATGCAGGCAAGGACGAGCGGCGTCATGCACCAACACCCACTGCGCGTCGCCAGCAGCTTTCAGTCCTGCCAGCACAGAATCGGCACGCTCTTCACCACCATCAACAACAGTGATTTGCGGATGATTCGCCAGAGAAAGTTGTGCAAAACGACTATCGCCCGGGCTTATTGCAATGACGACACGCGTCACCCGGGGATGCGCCAGGAGCGCATACACCGAGTGTTCAAGAATGGTTTGATTACCTATTGAGAGATATTGCTTAGGACATTCCGTTTGCATTCGGCGGCCAAATCCGGCCGCCGGAACCACGGCGCAAACATCCAAATGAGTGGTTGCCATGTTAATTCCTGGGCTGATTTATCGATTGTTTTGCCCCGCAGACTGCGCGCGCTTCGACGCGTCAGGCACCAGACGATAAAAAGTTTCGCCCGGCCTGGTCATGCTGAGTTCATTACGCGCACGCTCTTCGAGCGCCTCCTGGCCGCCATTGAGATCGTCAATTTCGGCAAAAAGCTGATCGTTTCGCGCTTTAAGTTTCGCGTTTGTAGCTTGCTGTGCCGCCACATCATCATTGACGCGGGTATAGTCATGTATACCGTTCTTACCGAACCACAGCGAATACTGTAGCCAGACCAGAATAGCCAGCAACAGCAGCGTTAGTTTACCCATCCTGCCCCCTGAAAAACGGCATCATCATCCCATGCATCCGAAGACGACTCTACATCCTCTGTTGGGGATACCGCGACAACGCGGGCAAATGTACCACATTTGTCCATTGTTACGTATACCCAGGGCGTGCAGAACATAATCTCATTATTGGTTACGGTTTGAATTATGAACAGACCAGACGGGAAAGAACAAATTAGCCCAGCAACCACATAAACAGTGCGGCAAACATAATGCCGACTGTCACCAGGGTGAAAACAATGCTGTAGCGTAGCTTTCCGTCCATCAATGAATGCAGCGCAATACCCACCACCACCGCGACGGGCATCAGCGCCAGAAAGAAAGGCCAGGTATAGATAAAGAAGAACAGCGTGTTAGAGCCATAAATCAACATCGGTATCGCCAGCGCGCACAGCCAGGAGACAAAACCGACCACGGCCCCTGACAGCGACCATGTGGTTTCTTCATCTTCGGTAAGGCTTTCGCTATTTGTTAGTGTAATGTTATGGCTATTACGCATATCGGATCCTGTTACTTTGACGAACCGGGCATGTAAACCCGGCGGTGTCTCAGGATCTGATAATATCGTTCTGTCTCAGTAGATCTAATAATTGCTGAACCAAATTTGTTACCAATTGTTCACCATTGAGATGAATTTCTGCTGATTCAGGCGCTTCGTAAACGGCATCTATCCCCGTAAAGTTACGCAGTTCACCGGCACGCGCTTTTTTATATAAACCTTTTGGATCGCGAGCTTCACAAATCGCCAACGGCGTATCGACAAACACTTCGATAAACCGCCCTTCTCCTACACGTTCGCGAACCATCTGACGTTCAGCGCGATGTGGTGAGATAAACGCAGTCAGCACTACCAGACCGGCTTCAACCATTAAATTCGCCACTTCGCCAACCCGACGGATATTTTCTTTACGATCGGCATCGCTAAAACCGAGATCGCTGCATAAACCGTGGCGAACGTTGTCGCCATCCAGCAAATACGTGCTGACGCCAAGTTTATGCAGCGCCTCCTCCAGCGCCCCGGCAACTGTCGATTTCCCTGAACCAGAGAGGCCGGTAAACCACAACACAACACCACGATGCCCGTGGTGTTGCTCGCGCTGTTGTGGAGTCACCGGATGACTATGCCAGACGACGTTTTCGTCATGCAGCGCCATTATTTACCTCCCAGCAAATCGCGCGCGCCCCAGTGTGGGAAGTGGCGACGTACCAACGCATTCAGTTCCAGCTCAAATGCGCTAAATTCTGATGGCGCAACGGCAGCCTCATTTTTCGGCTCATGCACCATACCGGCACCAACGGTCACGTTGCTCAGGCGATCGATAAAAATCAGCCCACCAGTTACCGGATTTTGTTGATAACGATCTAACACTAGCGGCTCATCAAAAGTGAGATCCACCAGACCAATGCCGTTCAGCGGCAGATTTTCAACTTCACGCTGGTTAAGGTTATTAATATCAATCTGATAATGAATGTCATCAACACGAGCACGCGTCTTCTTCCCGGCAATTTTGATGTCGTAACTCTGCCCTGGGGAAAGCGGTTGTTCCGCCATCCATACCACATCCACTGACGCGCTCTGCACCGTCGACAACGCTTCATCTGCTGCCAGCAGCAAATCGCCACGACTGATGTCGATCTCATCCGTCAGCACCAGGGTGATCGCTTCTCCGGCAAAGGCGTCTTCGCGATCGCCATCAAACGTGACGATCCGCGCAATATTTGACTCAACACCAGAGGGGAGCACTTTGACATGTTGCCCGACTTTCACGCTGCCAGAGGCCAGCGTTCCTGCGTAGCCTCGAAAATCAAGATTCGGGCGGTTAACGTACTGCACCGGGAAGCGCATTGGCTGGTCATCAACCACTCGCTGAATCTCAACGGTTTCCAGCACTTCCAGCAGTGTCGGGCCGCTGTACCACGGCATACTTTCACTTTGCGAAGCAACATTATCGCCTTCCAGCGCGGAGAGCGGCACAAAGCGGATATCCAGATTGCCCGGCAGTTGCCCGGCAAAGGTCAGATAATCTTCACGAATGCGGGTGAACGTTTCTTCGCTGTAATCCACCAGATCCATCTTGTTGATCGCCACTACCAGATGTTTGATCCCCAGAAGCGTGGAGATAAAACTGTGACGACGGGTTTGATCAAGCACACCTTTACGGGCGTCGATCAATAAGATCGCCAGATCACACGTCGACGCGCCGGTCGCCATATTGCGGGTGTACTGCTCGTGCCCTGGGGTGTCGGCAATAATAAATTTGCGTTTTTCGGTGGAGAAATAACGGTAAGCCACGTCAATGGTGATGCCTTGTTCACGCTCAGCCTGCAGGCCATCCACCAGCAGCGCCAGATCCAGTTTTTCACCCTGGGTGCCGTGGCGTTTACTGTCGTTATGCAGCGATGAGAGCTGATCTTCGTAGATCTGGCGGGTATCGTGCAACAGGCGACCTATCAGGGTACTTTTGCCGTCATCAACGCTGCCACAGGTCAGAAAACGCAGCAGGCTTTTGTGTTGTTGCGCGATCATCCAGGCTTCGACTCCGCCTTCATTGGCGATTTGTTGTGCAAGTGCGGTGTTCATCTTAAAAATACCCCTGACGTTTTTTCAGCTCCATAGAACCGGACTGGTCGCGGTCAATCACACGGCCCTGACGTTCGCTGGTAGTGGAAACCAGCATCTCTTCGATGATCTCGGGCAGTGTTTGCGCGTTTGACTCTACTGCGCCGGTCAGCGGCCAGCAGCCCAGCGTACGGAAACGCACCATCCGTTTTTTAATCACTTCGCCGGGTTGCAGGTCGATACGGTTGTCATCAATCATCATCAACATACCGTCGCGTTCCAGAACCGGACGTTCAGCAGCAAGATACAGCGGAACAATGTCGATATTTTCCAGCCAGATGTATTGCCAGATATCCTGCTCGGTCCAGTTAGAGAGTGGGAAGACGCGGATACTTTCGCCTTTGTTAATCTGCCCGTTGTAGTTATGCCACAGCTCCGGACGCTGGTTTTTCGGATCCCAGCGATGGAAACGGTCACGGAAAGAGTAGATACGTTCTTTAGCGCGGGATTTCTCTTCATCGCGGCGCGCGCCGCCGAAGGCAGCATCAAAACCATATTTGTTCAGCGCCTGTTTCAGGCCTTCGGTTTTCATGATGTCAGTGTGTTTGGCGCTGCCGTGAACGAATGGATTAATCCCCATCGCCACACCTTCTGGATTTTTATGCACCAACAGCTCGCAGCCGTAGGCTTTTGCCGTACGATCGCGAAATTCATACATCTCACGGAATTTCCAGCCGGTATCAACATGCAGCAACGGGAAAGGCAGCGAACCTGGATAAAACGCCTTGCGCGCCAGATGTAGCATGACGCTGGAATCTTTGCCGATGGAGTAGAGCATCACCGGATTTGAGAATTCTGCCGCCACCTCGCGAATGATGTGGATGCTTTCCGCCTCCAGTTGCCGCAGGTGAGTCAGTCGTTTTTGGTTCATAACCGTTCCTTTGCAATACTGCTATTTGCTTGCCATCAGATATTCCGACTATAGGGAGCGTAAGAGTGCGAATGAAATTACCAATTAGAATGAGTAGTTCCTTAACGGAATAACGATTTGGCAAAGCTAATATCAAAAAGTGCTTAAGGCTCCGGATTTCGGGCATTTAGGAAGATTTGAAATTGTTTTAGCGCAGCGGCAGTTTCATACTATGGCGGTAAAAAAATTTGCATGGTATTTAAGGACTCACTATGTTTTCCGCATTGCGCCACCGTACCGCTGCCCTGGCGCTCGGCGTATGCTTTATTCTCCCCGTACACGCCTCGTCACCTAAACCTGGCGATTTTGCTAATACACAGGCGCGACACATTGCCACTTTCTTTCCGGGGCGAATGACCGGAACACCCGCAGAAATGTTATCTGCCGATTATATCCGGCAACAGTTTCAGCAAATGGGTTATCGCAGTGATATCCGGACATTTAATGGCCGATATATTTATACCGCCCGCGATAACCACAAAAACTGGCATAACGTGACAGGAAGTACGGTGATTGCCGCTCATGAAGGCAAAGCACCGCAGCAGATCATTATCATGGCGCATCTGGATACCTACGCCCCACAGAGCGACGCGGATGCCGATGCCAATCTCGGCGGGCTGACATTACAAGGTATGGATGATAACGCCGCAGGTTTGGGGGTCATGCTAGAGCTGGCAGAACGCCTGAAAAATACGCCAACCGAATATGGTATTCGTTTTGTGGCGACCAGTGGTGAAGAGGAAGGGAAATTAGGCGCTGAAAATTTACTCAAACGAATGAGTGACGCCGAAAAGAAAAATACTCTGCTGGTGATTAATCTCGATAACTTAATTGTCGGTGATAAATTGTATTTCAACAGTGGCGTAAAAACCCCCGAAGCAGTAAGGAAATTAACGCGCGATCGGGCGCTGGCAATTGCCCGCAGTCATGGAATTGCCGCGACGACCAATCCTGGTTTGAATAAAAATTATCCAAAAGGCACCGGGTGTTGTAATGACGCTGAAGTTTTTGACAAAGCCGGTATTGCTGTACTTTCGGTAGAAGCAACAAACTGGAATCTGGGAAATAAAGATGGTTATCAGCAACGCGCAAAAACAGCCGCATTCCCCGCAGGAAATAGCTGGCATGACGTAAGACTGGATAATCAACAGCATATTGATAAGGCACTTCCAGGAAGAATAGAACGCCGCTGCCGTGATGTTATGCGGATAATGCTGCCACTGGTGAAGGAACTGGCGAAGGCGTCTTGATGGGTTTGAGCTGATTCCCCATGACTGTGAGGAGTCAATTCTGCCTATAAAAAAATAGGGTGCAGGAGGCCAAACTATAACAATTCAATACGCGGGGTTTCACCCCCGCGTGGTGGCTACTTCTTCGGTTCGTAAGCGAGAACAGCCTTAAACTCCATACCACGTTCTCTGATATTCAACTCACACAACGAGTCGTCTACCATCAGCGTGAATCCCAGTACTGTACAACACAGCACTATGACTGCCACAAGGGCATATTTTGTTAGCATGTCTTGCCTCTCTGCAAAGAAGAGACTAGCATTCGAATTGTTGGGTTCGAACGTAGGCCTCAGGTGGATAGAAATATCGCCTGGGGCTTTTGTCCATCTGGAACCTCGCGAATGCTTAACGCCAGACAGCCTCAAGCACCCGACGCCATTCTATACCTGTTGATTCTCCCTGCGACGTTCTCGTTTAAAGGCCAGAATGCTGCTCGCAAAATAAAAACGCCCCCATCATTTCTGACAGAGGCGTTTAATTTATCCGGAAATATTTACCCTTCGTGTAATCCACATTCCCTTTTTAAGCCAAAGAAGCGCGTTTCTTCTTCGGCCATGCCGGGTTCCCATTTACGGGTTGTATGGGTGTCGCCAACCGATAAATATCCTTCGTCCCATAATGGGTGATATTTCAGGCCATGTTTTTGCAGGTACTGATAAATAGTTCGGTTATCCCAGTCGATAATCGGCAGCACTTTAAATACGCCACGCTGGATAGCCAGCACTGGTAAATTGGCACGGCTGCCAGATTGCTCACGGCGCAGACCAGCAAACCACGTTTGCGCGTTAAGTTCTTTCAGTGCACGGTTCATGGGTTCGACTTTGTTGATCTCATTGTACTTTTCAATGCCTTCAACACCCTGCTCCCACAGTTTGCCGTAGCGTGCTTCCTGCCATGCGGCGCTTTCAGTGGCACGGTACACTTTCAGGTTGAGTTTAAGTTTGTCCGTTAACTCGTCAATAAAGCGGTAGGTTTCCGGGAACAGATAACCAGTATCGGTAAGAATCACCGGGATATTCGGGCAGATCTGGTTCACCAGATGCAGGCTGACTGCCGCCTGAATGCCAAAGCTGGAAGAGAGCACGTATTCGCCGGGCAGATTCTCCAGCGCCCAGGCAACGCGGCCTTCAGCGTCCAGTTTTTCCAGTTGAGCGTTGGTTTGTGCCAGAGCCAGAATGCGCTCTACCTTCGGCAGTTCATTCAGGTCGTTTAGATCAAGTCTGGACATAGATTCCTCACTGTTTGCCTTGCCTGATGCGACGCTTATGCGTCTTATCAGGCCTACAAAACCGAGCAGACGCGGCGATTTATGTTAATCCCACAAATCGCGAGCCGGATCGAGCACCGGGCGAATGATGCCCGCACGCACCGTAAAGTCACCGAAGCCTTCACCCGCTTCGCGCTCTTTCGCCCAGCGCCCTATCAGTTCATCAAGCGACGCCAGGATTTCCGGCTCGGTGATGTTTTCTTTATACATCCGTGGGATACGTGTCCCCATACGGTTGCCGCCAAGATGCAGGTTGTAGCGCCCCGGCGCTTTACCCACCAGACCAACTTCTGCCAGCATCGCCCGGCCACAGCCGTTCGGGCATCCCGTCACACGCATTACGATATGCTCATCGCTGATGCCATGTTTCGCCATTAAGTTATCGATGTTGTCGATAAACGAGGGCAGGAAACGTTCGGCTTCCGCCATCGCCAGCGGACAGGTCGGGAATGACACACATGCCATTGAGTTTTCACGCTGTGGTGTGACGGCATTCATCAACCCGCTCTCTTTGGCGATCTTCTCGATCTTCGCTTTTTCACTTTCCGGTACACCCGCGATAATCAGGTTCTGGTTCGCCGTAATGCGGAAATCGCCTTTGTGGATCTTTGCGATCTCCAGCAGACCGGTTTTCAGCGGACGCCCCGGATAATCGAGAATACGACCATTTTCGATAAACAGCGTCAGGTGCCAGTTATCATCGATACCCTTAACCCAGCCGATGCGATCGCCGCGTCCGGTAAATTCATACGGGCGGATCGGTTCGAACTTGATCCCCGCGCGACGTTCAACTTCCGCCTTAAACGTCTCTACCCCCACGCGTTCCAGCGTGTATTTGGTTTTGGCATTTTTACGGTCAGTACGATTACCCCAGTCACGCTGAGTCGTAACCACAGCTTCCGCCACTGCCAGCATATGCTCAAGTGGCAGATAACCAAACTCGCTCGCCGTGCGGGCATAGGTTTTTTTATTGCCGTGTTCCATAGAAAGGCCGCCACCCACCAGCAGGTTGAAGCCCACCAGCTTGCCGTTTTCCGCGATAGCCACAAAGTTCATGTCGTTGGCGTGCAGATCGATATCGTTCTGCGGCGGAATAACCACCGTCGTTTTGAACTTACGCGGCAGATAGGTCTGCCCGAGGATCGGTTCTTCATCAGTGGTAGCAACTTTCTCCTGATCGAGCCAGATCTCCGCATAGGCGCGGGTACGCGGCAACAGATGTTCAGAGATCTTCTTCGCCCACTCATAGGCTTCCGCGTGCAACTGTGACTCGTACGGATTCGAGGTGCACAGCACGTTACGGTTCATGTCGTTGGCGGTCGCCAGCGCATCAAGACCGACTGAGTGCAACATTTGGTGTGCAGGTTTGACGTTCTTTTTCAGAATACCGTGGAACTGGAAGGTCTGACGGTTGGTCAGGCGAATGCTACCGTAAATGGTGTTTTCCACTGCAAATTTGTCGATCGCCTGCCACTGTTTGGTGGTGATAACGCCCCCCGGCAGGCGGCAGCGGAGCATCATGGCGTGACGCGGCTCCAGCTTCTGTTCAGCTCGTTCGGCGCGAATGTCGCGGTCATCCTGCTGATACATGCCGTGGAAGCGGATCAGCAGGAAATTATCGCCCTTAAACCCGCCAGTCAGGCCATCATTCAAATCTTCGGCAATCGTGCCGCGCAGAAAGTTGCTTTCAAGCTTCATGCGCTCGGCGTCTGCCAGTTTACCTTCGACCACTAAAGGCCCTGGATGTTTTTCGCTCATTAGTAGACATCTCGCTGATAACGGCGCTCTACGCGCAGCTCACTTAAAAATTCATCCGCCGCTTCAGTGTCCATGCCACCAAATTCGGCAATCACTTCCAGAAGTGCCTGTTCAACGTCTTTCGCCATGCGATTAGCGTCGCCGCAAACATAAATGTGGGCACCGTCATTGATCCAGCGCCACAGCTCTGCCCCCTGTTCACGCAGTTTGTCTTGTACGTAAATTTTTTCTTTTTGATCGCGTGACCAGGCCAGATCGATACGCGTCAGCACGCCCTCTTTGACATAACGCTGCCATTCCACCTGGTAGAGGAAATCTTCCGTAAAGTGCGGATTGCCGAAGAACAACCAGTTTTTGCCCGGCGCTTCGTCGGCAGCACGCTGCTGCATAAAGGCGCGGAATGGCGCGATACCGGTGCCAGGGCCAATCATAATCACCGGGGTTTCCGGGTTAGCTGGCAGGCGGAAGTTGTCGTTATGTTCGATAAAGACGCGAACTTCGCCCTCTTCTCCCACGCGATCCGCGAGGAAGCTGGAGGCACCACCGGCACGGGCACGGCCTTCCACGTCATAACGCACAACGCCGACAGTAACGTGCACTTCACTCTCGACTTCCGCCTGCGATGAGGCGATGGAATAAAGGCGCGGCGTCAGCGGACGCAAAATACTGATGAACGCATCAGCGTCCAGTTGTGCCGGAGAGAAACGCAACATATCGACAATCGGCGTCGTCGCAGCGTAATACTGCAACTTCGTTTTATCGCCCACCAGCGGCAGCAGCGTTTCGCTGCGCGTTAAGGTGGCGTAATTTTCAACAATGTTCGCGGTGTTGACGGTCAGTTCAAAATGCCACTGTAAGGCTTCCGCCAGCGGCAGCGTTTTGCCCTCGACAGTGACGGGTTCATCGCCTTTCAGCCACAGCAGTTCGACAATCTCTTTTACCAGTGCCGGATCGTTCTGATACCAGACACCCAGCGCATCGCCCGGCTGATAGCGCAGGCCTGAATCACCTAAATCGATCTCAATATGGCGAACGTCTTTTTCAGAGTTACGTCCAGTGATTTTCTGGTTAACAGAGAGGCTCGCCACCAGCGGCGCTTCTTTACTATACGGACTGGTGTGGATTTCATTCACCGCGCCAGTGGCGACGGATGTCGAAGGTGCTGCGACAGGCGCGCGCGATTTCAGTACATCAACTACATGGGCGCGCCATTCGCTGGCGGCTGCCTGATATTCAACATCGGCATCGACCCGGTCGAGCAGGCGTTCGCCGCCCAGTTCAGCCAGTTTGCTGTCGAAATCTTTACCGGACTGGCAGAAAAACTCATAAGAGGTGTCACCGAGGCTAAACACAGCAAAAGCGGTGTTTTCCAGTTTCGGCGCTTTTTTGGAGAACAGAAACTTGTGCAGCGCGACGGCTTCTTCCGGCGGTTCCCCTTCACCTTGTGTTGAAGTCACCACGATAAGCAGTTTTTCGCTGGCGATTTGTTTGAATTTATAGTCGCCTGCGTTCACCAGCTTAGCGTTCAGTTTTGCCGCTAATAAGTCGTCACGTAATGCTTCAGCGACCCGGCGAGCATTACCCGTTTGCGAGGCGGAGATGATGGTGATACCCGGCATTTCTGCGGCTGGTGTAGCGGCAAGTGTACCTGGCTGCTGGTTAAGCATTCCCCAGAAATAACCAGATACCCACGCAAGCTGGGTCGGTGTCAAATCAGTAGTGGCTGCCTGAAGGCGAGCCAGTTGCTCCGGATTCAGCGGAAGCAAAGCGGAAGGAGGGACCTGTGTCGTCATGCGTCGTTATGTTCCAGTAAGCAAAGCTGTTTATCGGCCCTGTCAGCGCCCATAAAACAGAAGAGAAGGTAAGGTTAACGGCGCGAAGGGGGTGGATTAAAGACGGGATAGCGATAACTAATAACCAAATCGACTAACCTGTTTTAGCAATAGTCTTTAACAACAAAATAGATTTATTAACTCAATGAAAAATAGATAAATATCGACCGCAATTAAGATAAATCGGTCATTTTGCGCAACAAACCCGTTTTTGGTAATGCGAAAAAACAGGCTTTCCGGTACTCTACGGCGGTTTTATCGTCCAGTAGAGAAATTATGATGTCCACCACGTTATTTAAAGATTTCACCTTCGAAGCCGCTCACCGCTTACCACACGTCCCAGAAGGGCATAAATGTGGTCGCCTGCACGGGCATTCTTTTATGGTGCGCCTGGAAATTACCGGGGAAGTCGATCCGCATACGGGCTGGATTATCGATTTCGCTGAACTGAAAGCGGCGTTTAAACCGACTTACGATCGTCTCGACCACTATTATCTCAATGATATACCCGGCCTGGAAAACCCGACCAGCGAAGTTTTAGCAAAATGGATTTGGGATCAAGTTAAACCCGTTGTACCACTATTAAGCGCTGTGATGGTGAAAGAAACCTGCACCGCAGGCTGCATCTATCGCGGTGAATAATCAGAGTGTGTCGGCGGTCAATTTCCCTTAAGTAACGCTATGTTAGGGTGTTGTGCTCTGGATATCTGGGGCATGACATGGAAGACGACTGCGACATTATTATTATTGGTGCCGGTATTGCGGGCACCGCTTGTGCGTTACGCTGCGCGCGAGCGGGATTATCTGTTCTGTTACTGGAACGCGCTGAAATCCCTGGCAGCAAAAACCTTTCCGGCGGGCGGTTATATACCCATGCGCTCGCGGAACTCCTCCCTCAATTTCACCTGACCGCGCCCCTTGAGCGACGTATCACTCACGAAAGCCTTTCTCTGTTAACGCCCGATGGCGCAACGACGTTTTCCAGCTTACAACCCGGTGGTGAATCCTGGAGCGTATTACGCGCACGATTCGATCCGTGGCTGGTTGCCGAAGCTGAAAAAGCAGGAGTTGAGTGTATTCCCGGCGCAACAGTAGACGCGTTATATGAAGAAAACAGCAGAGTGTGTGGCGTTATCTGTGGTGATGATATTCTCCGCGCCCGTTATGTTGTGCTGGCGGAAGGGGCCAATAGTGTGCTGGCAGAACATCACGGGTTAGTTACCCGTCCTGCTGGCGAATCGATGGCGTTAGGGATCAAAGAAGTGCTGTCGCTGGAAACGCCCATTATTGAAGCGCGTTTTCATCTGGAAAACAACGAAGGTGCAGCGATACTGTTCAGCGGGGAAATCTGTGATGACCTGCCAGGCGGTGCATTTCTTTATACCAATCAGCAAACGCTCTCTTTGGGGATTGTTTGCCCGCTCTCTTCCCTTGCACAAAACCGCGTTCCGGCAAGCGAGTTGCTGGCTCGTTTTAAGACACATCCGGCAGTAAGACCTCTCATTAAAAACAGTGAAACGCTGGAATACGGTGCACATCTGGTGCCGGAAGGCGGTTTACGCAATATGCCCGTGCAATTCGCCGGTAACGGCTGGCTGCTGGTGGGCGATGCGTTGCGCAGTTGCGTCAATACTGGAATTTCAGTGCGAGGCATGGATATGGCGTTCATTGGCGCACAGGCAGCAGCACAAACACTGATTAGCGCCTGCCAGCAACGCGAGCCGCAAAATCTGTTCCCGATTTATCATCACAACGTAGAACACAGTTTGCTGTGGGATGTTCTACAACGTTATCAGCATGTTCCGGCGCTTTTGCAACGCCCTGGCTGGTATCGGACGTGGCCTGCGTTAATGCAGGATATTTCCCGCGACTTATGGGATCAGGGAGATAAACCTGTTCCACCACTTCGCCAGTTGCTCTGGCGTCATTTACGTCGTCACGGCCTGTGGCATCTGGCGGGCGATGTTATCAGGAGTCTGCGATGTCTGTAGCCCGTAATCTCTGGCGTGCTGCTGATGCGCCACACATTGTTCCGGTTGACCCCGTTGAGCGCCAGACAGCAGAACGGTTGATTAATGCCTGCCCGGCAGGTCTTTTTTCGCTCACGCCGGAAGGCGACTTGCGTATTGATTATCGTAGTTGCCTGGAGTGCGGCACCTGCCGTTTGTTATGCGATGAAAAAACACTACAACAGTGGCGCTATCCGCCTTCTGGATTCGGCATCACCTACCGCTTTGGATAAATAATAAGGATAATTTATGCCCCTCTTACACCTGCTCCGTCAGAATCCGGTGATTGCTGCCGTTAAAGATAATGCCAGCCTGCAACTGGCCATTAATTCTGAATGCCAGTTTATTTCCGTGCTGTACGGCAATATCTGCACCATCAGCAATATCGTCAAAAAGATTAAAAACGCCGGGAAATATGCCTTTATTCATGTCGATTTGCTGGAAGGCGCGTCAAATAAAGAGGTGGTGATTCAGTTTTTGAAACTGGTGACCGAAGCAGACGGCATTATCAGCACTAAAGCGTCGATGCTGAAAGCCGCCAGAGCAGAAGGTTTTTTCTGTATTCATCGCCTGTTTATTGTCGATTCGATTTCGTTTCACAATATTGATAAGCAGGTTGCGCAATCGAACCCAGATTGCATTGAGATCCTGCCTGGCTGTATGCCCAAAGTGCTGGGCTGGGTGACGGAGAAAATCCGCCAACCGCTGATTGCTGGCGGGCTGGTGTGCGATGAAGAAGATGCGCGTAATGCAATTGACGCCGGTGTCGTGGCGCTTTCTACTACTAATACCCGCGTCTGGACGTTAGCGAAAAAATTGCTTTAACGGGATAAACGTAACGAATTGAATTTGTGTGATTTGTAGGCCACATCCGGCATTCAACGCCTGATGCGACGCTAACGCGTCTTATCAGGCCTACAAGTCCCTGACCCAGAACCGCATCCGCCAGTACGTTATTGGCAATCTGCGTGAATATTTGTCACCAGTGCCTCCAGCACCGCTTTCCAGTCATCCACCACGCCAACATCTGCCTGTGAAAAAACAGCCGCGCTGGCGTCATGATTCACAGCCACCACAAACTGGCTATTACGCACACCTGCCATTAACGCTGCCGCGCCGGACGCCCCGGCAACAATGCAAATCTCTGGCGCCAGCAAGTGCCCGGAAATTCCAATCACTTTTTCCGCATCAAAACCACCATTCATCACTCGCGCCCGACTGTAGCCCACTTCGGCGCCCAGCTTTTCAGCCAGCGTAGCGATGTCATGGCTATCAGCCTCGCCGCCCTGCCCTACCACCAGCACCCGTCTGGCTTCTACTAATGGGTCACGGGTAGTATTTTTCAGGTTTTCGATGCTAACAAACCAGTCTGGAAGTGCGCCGGGGACAATGTTTAGTTGCTGCATACCAGATGGCAACATTGCGTTTTTCGCAGCTCCAGCCTGGCGCGCCAGAGAAAGGCATAGCGGACGTTTTTCTGTTTGCAGCGTCGCCGTCAGCGCATTTCCCCAGTGGGATTTGCGCACGCTTGCTGTCGGTATATCCAACGAAATGATCTGGCAGATGCTGGTGCCATGTAAACGCCAGGCCAGTCGGGTCGCCAGTTCATCGCCAGACGCCCCCGGAGGGAAGAGCACAAATTCCGCAGGTGTTCGCTGCCACTGTTCCACAAGCGCATCCAGCACCTGTTCCGCCACTACGGGCTGAGGTTCAATCTGCCAGTGCGTCAGTGTACAACCGCTGAAATCCTGTTCTGCCAGCCAGCCTGCGATAGCTGCATTGTCCTGATTTATTGTCACTATTACGACATTCATGGCTGCATCCTCTGGCGCAAATAATCCCGCCACAGTATTTGTGCTTTTTCTTCTGCTGTTTGCCCATCAATCAACGTCGCGCCACGTCGTTGCTCCGGCCTTTCCAGTTGCAGGCACTGTATCGCTGACGATTCGGCGGCGAGAGTTTCGCGTAAAATTTCCACTTTCCCTGCCGCCATACGCTGGCGCATTCCCGGTACAGGCAAAGCGACTTCGCCACACTGGCGCACGGCAATGACCGCAGGCAAGCGTACCCGGCAACAGCGCAGCCCGTTTTCAGTACGCTGTTCGAGAGTGATAAATGGCGCGTCGAGTGTGAAACGCTCCACCTGGGTAAAACAGGGCCAGGCCAGTATTTCCGCCAGCAAAAACGGCGTTTGCCCGTTCTGCCCCTCGCTGCTTTGGCAGCCGGTAATAATCAGCTCCATCGGATTCTGGTGCTGCCATTCGGCAATATGGCGAGCAACAAATTCCGGCGCAAAACGCAGATCTGCCGCAGTCTCCAGCAATACTGCTTCCTCAAACCCGAGAGCCGTGAAATAGCGAAGCCAATGCAACGCCCGTTCATCCCCCATGCTCAACGCGGTTAAAGTCATCGGCGTGCCGCTTTTTCTCTGCGCCAATAGAATTGCGGCGGCGGCCTGTTCATCAGCACCGGGTAAACTTCGCAACAGTGAAACATCCGGCCCATAATTTGCCGTAGCAGCAGCCTGCCACTCTTTTTCCGCCAGCATTCCGGCATCCGGTTCGGCTTTAAACGCTAACAGAATGTTCATTCGCACCTCCGACATTTCCCGCCGCAACCAGCGGGAGAGCTTTAGTTTCTGGAGCCCATAGCCAGGTCACAACAAAACCAACCAATAGCACGATGGCCAGTAACAATAAGGTGGCCTGCATTCCCCACTGCGCCAGAACCCACGGCAACAAACCGGTGCTAATTGCCGCGCCAAGTCTACTCATGGCGGTCGCAAAACCGACGCCCAGAGAGCGGATATCAGTAGGAAAACTTTCGGCAGGTAGAATGCCAACCAGATTGCTGACCGCTGAAATGGTGGTGCTGAAGAGAATAAAAAGCAGCAGCGTTAACGAACTGCCGGAAGGCAAACAGGCCATCACCATCAGCGTGGCCGCCAGCAGCAAAAAGCTCCCCAGTAAAAATTTGCGATGGGCTAACAAGTGGGTCAACACTAACCCTAATAACGCGCCAACAATTAACAAGGCATTGAGCATCAGGCTGGCGGTCAGCGCATCTTCCAGACCAATAGTCTGGGCGATAGTCGGCAGCCAGGTATAAATCACAAACCACGGGATCACGAGGCAGACAAAGAACACGCTGTTAAATACCGTGCGCCGCCAGTAACGCGAAGAGAACAAGGTTTTGATGTGCTTAGTGGTGGCCGTTGCCACTTCATCGCCCAGTAATACATGAGAGCCAAAGTAACGATGCACAATGGCATGAGCTTCTGCAAAACGCCCCTGTCGCAGCAGCCAGCGCGGCGATTCCGGTGTGCCCCAACGTAACAACGTAATCAACAGCGCGGGCAGAGCTGTTGATGCCAAAAGCCATCGCCAGGCCTCCGGACTTTCTGAAATAAAGTGATGTCCGGCAATACTTGCCAGCACATAACCCACCGTCCACACCACGCTGAACGCGCCCAGCAAAATACCGCGGTGGCGGCGCGGGGAAAATTCTGCCAGCAAGGTATGCCCCACAGAGTAATCACCACCCAGCCCAATGCCGATCAAAATGCGCAAACCAATCAGGTGCTCCGGCGTGGTGGCAAAATATTGTAAAAACGAAGCGAGCGTAATCAGTAAAAAGCTGAAAGTGAAGATTTTTTGCCGCCCGATATGGTCGGAGATCCAGCCCAAAACCAGGCTGCCGATAAACAGGCCAAGTAGCGCTGAGCCACCAATCATTCCCGCCATAAACGGTGTCAGTTGCATGGCTGGAGTAAGCTGAATAATGGCGTAACCAATGACGCCGAGGACATAACCGTCAGTCAGGTGCGCGCCGAAAGTAAGCGCAGCAATGCGACAGTGAAAACGGTTAAGTGGTAAATCATCCATTCGCACCGGTGAAGTGTTCATCTTTACCCCTTCATTGTCCGGTAATAAGAACGGCTTCTCGCTTGAGAAGCCGAAAAGGCAACGCCCCGACATCACAGGACGCTGCCTGACACATTATTTTTCAATCGGATAGATAGTACCCGTGTTCATAATGCCGTTAGGATCGAACTGCTTTTTCAGCCCTTCCAGCAACGCCCACGCGCTGCCGTGTTCCAGTTTGCTCCAGTGAACGCGATGTTTACCAATGCCGTGGTGATGCACCATCGAACCACCGAGGCGAATGGTTTCTTCACAGATGATTTTGTTGAGCGGGTTGTGGTACTTGTCGATTTCCTCTTCCGGTTTGCAGTCAACAACGTTGTAGTCGTAAACGAAGTACATGTTGGTGCCGTTTTGGTAGCTGTGAGAAGAGTGACCGCCCAGCATAGTGATGTCGTCGGCGTGCGGGAACTCGGTACGAATACGGTTAATGACGTTTTCATAGATTTCGTGAATACAACTCCAGCAGCCGGACACTTCGGTGGTAAAGCCCATGTTGCCGGTTTTGAGGATCTGCACACGTTCGGCGGCCACTTTATCCGGCCCCCAGTTCAGGTTGTTGAACCAGGTTTCGATCAGTTTGCTGTCCACACGATGGCACTGCGGGTAACGCGCCACGATTTCGGCAATTCCTTCGCCTGTCGCCTGCGCAATACGTGGGTTACCCTCGGCCATAAAGATCAGCACGCATTTACCATCAGCAAAATGAGTGAAGTGTTGCGTGCCATCTTCAGCGTCATACAAACGAGCAATCGACGGGCGATACCCTTCCACCATGATTTCACGCAGGATGTTGAAGCCGGTTTTCATGTCTTCCAGCACATAGCCGTAGAAGAGATTGTTTTCCGGGGTGAATTTGAAGATTTTCACTGTAACTTCAGTGATATAGCACAGTGCACCTTCGTTACCAATAATGATGTGACGAATGTCCGGACCAGCCGCGCGACGTGGAACGTTTTTAATGCGCGTCACGGTGCCATCTGCCAGTACCGCTTCCAGGCCAACGACCATATCTTCAATTGCGCCGTAAAGTGTGGAGAACTGCCCAATACTGCGGGTTGCCACCAGGCCACCCATCTGCGCCAGCGGTTTTGACTGCGGAGAATGCCCCGTGGTGTAGCCTTTTTCACGCAACGCGTTTTCCAGCACCTCCAGCGGAACGCCACATTGCGCCGTGGCCTGCATATTCTCAATATCAATATTAATGATTTGATTCATGGCGGAGCCGTCGAGCACCACCGAGTTTTCTACGACAGTTTCCAGCCCACCTTCGGTGGCGGAAGCGCCGGTACGCGGCACACCGTTAATTTTGTGCGCATTCATAAAATTCAGCACGCGGGACACTTGCTCTGTGGAACCGAGTTTTACGACCGCTGCCGGAATCGGCAAAGTATAAATTCCATGAATATCCGGAAATTTACGAAAACGGTCAATACTGTTTTTCTTTAATACCGTTTCATCGGTAATTACGCGATCTGCACCAACAATTTCCTTTAGCTGGTCGACAATCGCTGCGCGAGATAAAGACATAATAAATCCTTTCTGATAATAAAAATGGAATAGTCATTAATAAAAGAAAACAGAAACCACCGTTATGGATTAGCGCACTAAATAACCACCATCAACCACCAGCAAATGACCATTCACATAATTCGATGCCGGGCTTGCGAGGAATACGGCTGCGCCCATTAAATCCTGTGTATCGCCCCAACGATTTGCCGGAATATGATCAAGAACGCGCTGATTTGTTTCTGGATTGCTGCGTGTCGCCAGCGTAATATCGGTTGCATAATAACCAGGGGCAATACCATTTACCTGAATATTATATTGACCTAATTCATCGCAATAGGCTTTAGTGAATCCAGCAAGTGCGTGTTTAGTTGCAGAATATGCTGGAGACCATTGCCCGCCCAGGTAAGAAAACAATGAACAGATATTAATGATTTTACCGCTTTTTTGCGGGATCATAATTTTTGCCGCTTCGTAACTCAGCTCAAAAGCGGCTGTCAGGTTCACATCAATCATCGGGTCCCAGTCGGCACGGCCGAAGTCCAGCACCTTATTCAGCTTACAAATACCTGCGTTATTGACCAGAATATCGACAGTGCCAAAACGCTCACAACAGGCAGCGATTATCTTCTGCGGCGCGCCTTCTGCGGTGATATCCACCTGCATGAAGTCCACTTCAACGCCTTGTTTTTCAATCATTTCCTTCGTTTCGCCATTATCTTTGACGAAGCTTGGAATAAAGATATTTGCACCTGCTTTTGCCAGTGCCATCGCAAATGCCTGGCCTAAACCACTATTCCCGCCGGTAACAATTGCAGTTTTACCTTTCAGGGAGAAAAAATCCATTGAGAATGCATTGAGTGATTCGATTGACATAGTTAGCTCCAATTTCCGTAAGGCAAAAAAAAAGAAAGGTAACTTCCCCCGCGAGAGGGAAGTTACCTTTCTCATTATCTCTGGTAACTGGCGATAATTTTTAGCATAAGGGCATAGTCGCTAATGTGATCGTACTCACAGAGTATTACTCGTATAATCAAATAATTTTAAAAAGCAGAAGCGTGATTACTCTCACACAACACCTCTGCTTTCCATGTTATTTCTTATCGCAATTACTAGAGACCTGAGAAAAGTAATCCTCCTGAAAAGGCGGCTTACTTTTCTCTTTTTTTTGTCTATTACAAATGGGAATACGATATGCAACACAGCTCATATCGACGTTGGATAACCCTCGCGATAATTAGTTTTAGCGGCGGAGTTAGTTTTGACCTGGCTTATTTACGTTATATTTATCAAATTCCCATGGCGAAATTTATGGGATTCAGCAATACCGAGATAGGTTTAATTATGAGCACCTTTGGTATTGCCGCCATTATTCTTTATGCGCCCAGCGGGGTTATTGCCGATAAATTTTCACATCGCAAAATGATTACTTCCGCGATGGTAATTACCGGATTATTAGGCCTGATAATGGCAACGTATCCACCATTATGGGTCATGCTCTGTATTCAGGTTGCCTTTGCGATAACGACTATTTTAATGCTGTGGTCGGTGTCGATTAAAGCCGCCTCGTTGCTTGGTGACCATAGCGAACAAGGGAAAATCATGGGCTGGATGGAAGGACTGCGCGGCGTCGGTGTAATGTCGCTGGCAGTGTTTACCATGTGGGTCTTTTCCCGCTTCGCCCCGGATGACAGCGCCAGCCTGAAAACGGTCATTATCATCTACAGCGTGGTTTACATCTTGTTGGGGATTCTGTGCTGGTTTTTTGTTAGCGATAACAACAGCCTGCGTAGTACCCATAACGAAGAAAAACAGTCATTCCAGCTTAGCGACATCCTGGCCGTTTTGCGTATCAGTACAACCTGGTATTGCAGCATGGTGATTTTTGGGGTCTTCACCATCTACGCCATTCTGAGTTACTCCACCAACTATCTGACCGAAATGTATGGCATGTCGCTGGTGGCGGCGAGCTACATGGGGATCGTGATCAACAAAATCTTCCGCGCACTGTGCGGCCCACTTGGCGGCATTATCACCACCTACAGCAAAGTGAAATCCCCTACCCGCGTGATCCAAATTCTTTCCGTGGTCGGCCTGCTGGCACTCACTGCCCTACTCATGACTAACTCTAACCCGCAATCGGTCGCGATGGGGATTGGCCTGATTTTACTACTGGGATTCACCTGCTACGCCTCACGCGGGCTGTACTGGGCCTGCCCCGGCGAAGCGAGAACACCATCTTACATTATGGGCACCACGGTAGGTATTTGTTCGGTGATTGGCTTCCTGCCTGATGTCTTTGTTTACCCGATTATCGGTTACTGGCAGGACACCCTGCCCGCAGCAGAAGCCTACCGCAACATGTGGCTGATGGGCATGGCGGCGCTCGGCATGGTGATCGTCTTTACCTTTTTGCTGTTCCAAAAAATTCGTACTGCTGATAGCGCCCCCGCAACGGCTAACAGCAAGTAAGCCCAGAACATTACAGGAGAAAAATCATGTCGAAGAAATACATCATAGGGATTGATGGCGGAAGTCAGAGTACAAAAGTGGTGATGTACGATCTGCAAGGCAACATAATTTGCGAAGGCAAAGGTTTATTACAGCCGATGCACACACCGGATGCCGATACCGCAGAACATCCTGACGACGATTTATGGGCATCATTATGTTTTGCCGGTCACGATTTAATGAGCCAGTTTGCCGGGAATAAAGAAGATATTGTTGGCATCGGCCTGGGATCAATCCGTTGCTGCCGTGCCTTACTGAAAGCTGACGGTACACCCGCCGCACCACTGATTAGCTGGCAGGATGCGCGAGTTACGCGCCCTTACGAACACACGAATCCTGACGTGGCGTATGTCACTTCTTTTTCGGGCTATCTGGCGCACCGCTTAACAGGCGAGTTTAAAGACAATATCGCCAACTATTTTGGCCAGTGGCCGGTGGATTATAAAACCTGGGCCTGGAGTGAAGATGCCGCGGTAATCGAGAAGTTTAATATCCCCCGCCATATGCTTTTTGGCGTACAAATGCCGGGGACCGTTCTCGGGCATATCACACCACAAGCAGCACTGGCGACACATTTCCCGGCAGGACTGCCGGTAGTTTGTACCACCAGTGATAAACCGGTAGAAGCATTAGGAGCCGGATTGCTGGACGATGAAACGGCGGTGATTTCCTTAGGCACCTATATCGCGCTGATGATGAATGGCAAAGCACTGCCGAAAGACCCGGTAGCGTACTGGCCGATTATGTCTTCTATTCCAGAAACATTGCTGTATGAAGGTTACGGTATTCGCAAAGGGATGTGGACGGTAAGTTGGTTGCGCGACATGTTGGGCGAGTCGTTAATTCAGGATGCCAGAGCACAGGATCTTTCGCCGGAAGATTTGCTCAACAAAAAAGCCTCTTGCGTGCCACCTGGCTGTAATGGGTTGATGACGGTGCTGGACTGGCTGACCAACCCGTGGGAACCGTACAAACGCGGAATTATGATCGGCTTTGATTCCAGTATGGATTACGCATGGATTTATCGTTCGATTCTGGAAAGCGTGGCGCTGACACTGAAGAACAATTACGACAATATGTGTAATGAAATGAATCACTTTGCGAAGCATGTGATCATTACTGGCGGCGGTTCAAACAGCGATCTGTTTATGCAAATTTTTGCCGACGTGTTCAATCTTCCGGCAAGACGTAACGCCATTAACGGGTGCGCTAGTTTGGGAGCGGCTATCAACGCGTCTGTAGGGCTTGGCTTGTACCCGGATTACGCAACGGCTGTTGACAAAATGGTTCGCGTGAAAGACATCTTTATGCCTGTTGAGAGCAACGCCAGACGTTACGACGCGATGAATAAAGGCATTTTCAAAGACCTAACCAAACACACTGATGTGATCCTGAAAAAATCGTATGAAGTGATGCATGGAGAATTGGGCAATGTGGACGCTATTCAAAGCTGGTCTAATGCGTAAGTGAAGAAGACCGGGCGGGAAACCGCCCGCTCTGAGCATACCTGAATGGTTACCTCTAAACATAACCTGTTATTAATTAATGAATTTTCAAGCCAGTTTCAATCTACCAAAATTTGTAGCGATGATTTTTACTCCAGTGAAAAATTAACACTACGGACTTTGTTTTGGTTTGCAATGACGAGTCCGGAAAAACCAGAAGAGAACAATCAGAAGAGGCAAAAATATAAATGGGTGGAATTCTTTACAGGTTCCACCCATTTATAACGCTTATAAATATTTAATCAGGCAATATTCAAATATTTATGCGTTTGCATCGACAAACGCCAGTTCCGCGCAATACAGGTATCGATACATAAACGCGTGGCATCTTCTTTCTGACTAATTGGCTGAAGTGCAATTACTCGCGGTTTATCATCAGTCAGCGTTGCCAGCAATTCATCCAGTGCTTCAATATCCCGTACACGCCCAACCGGATGTTTGATTTCATTGGCGCGTTCCAGCGCCTGCGACAACACTTCATAGCCGCCGCGCATGTTCAGTTTTGGCGACACGGTAACCCAGGTGTTCGGTGTACAACGTACTTCGTGAGTACCGCTGGTTTCTATCTGGCAGCTAAAACCGTTCTTTTCAAGCAAGTCAGTCAATGGCAGCAAATCATGAATGCAAGGTTCACCACCCGTAATCACTACGTGACGCGCGGTATATCCCTGACGACTTATGACCGCTAACAAATCTTCGCTGCTTGCTGCGCCCCACTTATCACTCTCTTTGGTTTTCGCCAAAATACTGAAAAGAGAAACTTCCCGATCCTCAAGTTTTTCCCACGTGTGTTTGGTATCACACCAGGCACAGCCGACCGGGCATCCCTGTAAACGAATAAAAATGGCGGGGACGCCGGTAAAGTAACCCTCACCTTGCAGGGTCTGGAACATCTCGTTAATCGGGTACTGCATAGCATTCTCTGTAAAGTGGATAATTGTTAATTATTGCAGATCCTACCGCAATATTCATGCTTTATTAACATTCTGTTACACGCGGGTTTAAGATAAAAAGGCGAAACAGATCATTAATAAAAAAATGAAACAACGTATTATTCCCCGGGGAATTAAACAAAAGGGATTTAAACATGCTCAGAATATTCATCGTACTTATATTTATTTTCAATTTATCAGGTTGTGGATATAATGATATTCAAACTTATGACGAACAAGTCAATTCATCCTGGTCAGAAGTTCTGAATCAGTATCAACGTCGTGCCGACCTTATTCCTAATCTTGTCGCCAGTATTAAAGGTTATTCCAGCTATGAAAAAGAAGTGTTGGAAGCCGTAACATTAGCGCGTAGCCAGGCTATCAGGGCCAGTAGCGATTTACAGCAAGCGCCAGGCGATGAGCAAAAGCTACAAACCTGGCAACAAGCTCAGGCGCAACTGACTCGTACACTCGGCCAGTTAACGATTATCAGTGAACGTTATCCTGAATTAAAGGCCCAGGAACTCTATCAAAATTTGATAGTACAGCTCGAAGGAAGTGAAAACCGCATTGCCGTTGCGCGAGGAAGATACATTAAAGCTATTGAACAATATAATGTCACTATCCGCAAATTCCCCGCTGTATTAACCGCAAAAATAATGGATTACACCGCAAAGAAAAATTATTTGCCGGATGATGTCGCCGCAGTGAGTAAAGCACCAACAATAGATTTTAGCCAAAATCCTAATATTCATTAAGCGGGCAATCCTTATGCGAATTTTTATCTTTCTTCTGGCTTTCTTCTGTCCATCGGCGTTTGCTACGCAAATTCCAGTACCTGAATTACCTGTGTATGTGAATGACGTAACAGGTACATTGACGAACAGCGAAATAAATGCTCTTGCTGGTCAGATTAAAAACCTGACGCAAAGAAATCTGGCGCAAATGGTGGTGTTAGTAGTTGACACAACAGGCGATGAAACTATCGAGCAGTACGCTACGCGGGTATTCGATAGCTGGAAACCAGGTGATAAAGACCGCGATGATGGTGTTCTACTGTTAGTCGCCTGGCAGGATCATACCGTGCGTATTGAAATCGGTTACGGACTGGAAGGCCTTATTACAGATGCACAGTCCGGACAAATTATTCGCAACAGTATTATTCCAGCATTTAAAAATGGCGACCTTGCTGGCGGCTTACAAAAAGGAATAAACGATATTGAAAGTCGTCTGGCAGAGAATACTTTATCAACTATAACACCGACCGATCACTTCTTACCTTTTAGCGGCTGGTGGGCTTTGTTGGTCTGGGCAATAGTATTGACCTTTATTTCCGCCAGGGGATATATCAAAACGCTGGGAGTAATTTGCTTTGCTGCCATAGTGCTGGCCTTTGTGCTTCCCATTGCTGGATATAGCGGGAGCTGGGGAGCGCTTATCACATTATTATGCTTCTCCACACCGTTCCTTATTATTGTTATTTCTTTTACCCCTTTCGGAAAAAAGGTACGTAATTTAATGCGTAGTGCCAACCGACCATCACGCCATACCAGAAGTAATTATAACTCCAGAGATTCGTCATCATCATCGTCCTCTTCTTTCGACAATGACAATTTCAGCGGCGGTGGCGGTTCATCTGGTGGCGGTGGCGCTTCAGGGCGCTGGTGATCAATATGCGCTTAATCCTTTTTCTACTCATATTGTGGTGCGTTCCTGTGTTTGCCCAGCAAATGGCTGTACCGGAACTACACCAACAGGTGACAGATCTTACTGATACGTTAAGTTCATCTGAGCAACAATCTCTGACACTACAGTTGCAGAAGATTGCACAGAATACGCAGGCGCAGGTCGCTATATTAGTGGTGCCATCCACTGGTGAAGATACCATTGAACAATATGCAACACGCGTTTTTGATAGCTGGAAGTTGGGCGATGCACAGCGCAACGATGGTATTTTACTTCTGGTTGCCTGGGAAGATCATGCTGTCCGTATAGAAGTGGGCTACGGGCTGGAAGGGGTGGTTACCGACCTGCAAGCGGCAAAGATTATCCGTGTTATATTGATCCCCGCGTTCAAAAACGATGATCTTATTGGAGGGTTGACACTGGCCAGCGAAAATATCGGCGCGCTTCTGTTGAATGGTGAATTACCGGAAGGCAGCGGAAATCATTACAGTATCAAAACTCCAATTCCATTATCGGTCGCTGTAATTATTTTACTGGCAGTACTTTCGTATTTTATTATTTTTACCGATCCATCAAATCTACCGTGGATTGCACTCACCGGCGCAATTTACGGGATGGTATTCCTCTATGTTGCCGAGCCCGGAGCATGGACGAATTTAATCGTTGCTTGCAGTATGTTAACGCCTTTTGCGATCGTACCTCTGCTTATCTTCTGGCTTCTGGTGAATAAAAAGTTACGCGCCAAATATAAGAAGCTCAGTAAAGAAAGAGCTTCAAGAAAAGGTTCTTCTTCATCCTCTTCCGGTGGAGGCTCAAGTGGCGGCGGATTTAGCGGCGGGGGTGGTTCTTCTGGCGGCGGCGGCGCGTCCGGCCGCTGGTAACTCAACCATAAAAAATGCCAGCCCGAAGGCTGTAATGCCGATCAGTTAAGGATCAGTTGACCGATCCAGTGGCTGTGTAAGAATCCGGAAACGCTCACTCGTTTCCGGATTTTTTTATGCACATTGGACAGGCCCTTGATCTGGTATCCCGTTACGATTCTCTGCGTAACCCACTGACTTCTCTGGGG
>NZ_PTSB01000018.1:0-98149 GCF_002965125.1 Escherichia sp. MOD1-EC6162 | reverse complement strand
GCAACAGCGGGGCGTACTTTGAACAGCCGCTGCGACTGCCGGGGCAGTACTTTGACGAAGAAACGGGGCTGCATTACAATCTGTTCAGATATTATGCGCCGGAGTGCGGGCGGTTTATCAGCCAGGACCCGATAGGGCTAAGAGGCGGGTTAAACCTTTATGCTTATGCGCCGAATCCGCTATCATGGATCGATCCGCTGGGCCTGACTCCATGTGCAAATGGGGGGAATGCCAAAAAACATGGTGGCACAGGACATAATAATTTTATTGATAATCTTATTGCGGATGCTCGCAGTCAGGGTGCTACAAATATCAGGAAAAACCAATGGCAGGTAGATGTTAATGGAAATGTTGTTGGTAAAAATAGGCCGGATGTTCAATTTGATTTAAATGGTAAACATTATAATATTGAGGTTGATACAACAATAAAAGGCAGCGTTGGTCACCAAAATACTATACCTATACTTGATCCCAACTCAAGAAATACATTTTGGCTAATTGATGACTTAGGGAATATTTTAAATGGCCACTCAATCATCTGATAATAAAAAATTAGTGTTTGCTGTAGTGAACAGTGATTTTAATGATATAGAAAGAACTATCCATAATGGATTGAACTGGCCGAGTGAGCCAATAAGTAATCGAAAGCTTATTGAGGAAATACACTTGACGATTCAACGTGGTGGGGCCTTGCCGTCCGAGGGAGTTTTCTATTATCCGTGTATAAATGACAGCAAATTAATTTTTCTGTCTAATTTATCTGATGGATGGGACTCTTTACTTTATTGCCTGTCAAAAAAGAATAAATCTAGCTATCTACTGTTTAGGTTATTGATGGGGGAATACCCTCTGATGGAAATGAGTTTTATTGAGTCAGGAAAAACAATACGTTTAATTAGAGTGATAAAAGAAAATAAATGGATTTTTTATGAGGTCGGGGAACCGTTATGGTTTGAAGAAAAGGAAAACTATTCAAAAAGAAGAATCGCAGATAGAATTACTTATGATCTCTTACTCTCCTATTCAAGGAAAAATGGCATTGACTTTGATTCCCCCGCATTTTTTAAAACGGAAAAAGAATCACTATGGTTGAATGAAATACGATAGTTTATTTAAATAAAAAGCCGGGAAAGAAATTAAACCTTCCCGGCTTTTTTATTATTTAACTCTCGTTCATCACACTAAACATCCCGTCCCGCATCCCCTTAACAGACTGTTTAACCTGATAAATTTCCTTCCTCAGTTCCTGTACTTCGTCGCTTTCTGCGATCAGGCTTAGGCATCCCTCCGAGATCTTCACGGTAAGGCCCGTGCCGATCTCAACTCCCGCTTCTCTCACCTATCTGGCGCTGATTTCACCACAACCTAAACTCATCCGCATCCCGCCATGCCGGAAATTTTTCTCTATATTCCCTTAACACAGCCATCGACAGCTCCGCATCAATGCGCGTTGCCTGATGCGCGTCGGCAGTAGCGATAATCTCGCCCTGTGGATTAATCACCCGGCTGTCGCCGCGATAGTGGCAGCCGTTGCCATCGCTGCCGACGCGATTACATCCCGCGACATACGCCTGATTCTCAATCGCGCGGGCCGTCAGCAATGCTTGCCAGTGCAAAGAGCGCGGGGCAGGCCAGTTGGCAACGTAGATTGCGAGGTCATAATCATTGAGATTGCGCGACCACACCGGAAAGCGCAGGTCGTAGCACACCAGCGGCAAAATACGCCAGCCGCGCCATTGCACAATCACTCGCTCATTGCCTGCTTTATAATGCAGATGTTCATCCGCCATCCGGAACAGATGACGTTTATCATAAAAATGCACCGTGCCGCCTGGCCCTACCAGCAAAAATCGATTAACCGAACCAGCGTCCGTTTGCAATGCAACACTGCCTGCAATCAGCGCATTGCACTGTTGCGCTTTAGCGGTCATCCAGTTCACAACATCATCTTGCGCTAGCGATGAAACCGCAGCTTCCATGGCAAAGCCGCTGGTAAACATCTCCGGTAGAACGATCACATCGCGCCCGGTAATACCTTCCAGTTGACGATCAAAATGGCGCAGGTTGGCAGGACCATCCATCCACACCAACGGTTGCTGCAAAAGCGTAATCTTCAAACCAGGCACGGTGTACAACTCCTTTATTTGAGGGGTTTTATAACTTTAACTCTTTATCGGGTTATTACCTTACTGCGGTAGAGATTGATAACAAATGCTGATATTGGAAATATCTTATTTGCAAATTACTGTGTTATAGCCAATCTTTAGGGCGTTAATAACATGGGCAGGATAAGCTCGGGAGGAATGATGTTTAAGGCAATAACGACAGTCGCCGCTTTGGTCATCGCCACCAGTGCAATGGCGCAGGATGATTTAACCATTAGCAGCTTGGCAAAGGGTGAAGCCACCAAAGCAGCGTTTAATCAGATGGTGGAAGGGCATAAGTTGCCCGCCTGGGTGATAAAAGGCGGTACTTATACCCCCGCGCAAACAGTGACGTTGGGAGATGAGACGTATCAGGTGATGAGTGCGTGCAAACCGCATGACTGCGGCTCGCAACGTATTGCGGTGATGTGGTCCGAGAAATCTAATCAGATGACGGGGTTGTTCTCGACCATTGATGAGAAAACGTCGCAAGAGAAGCTCACCTGGCTAAATGTGAACGATGCGCTCTCGATTGATGGTAAAACGGTGCTGTTTGCAGCGTTGACCGGCAGCCTGGAAAACCATCCGGATGGTTTTAATTTTAAATAATCAGCGGATAAAGAAACGGAGCCTTTCGGCTCCGTTCTGATTGTTGACAAAGTACGCGTTGTTCATGCCGGATGCGGCGTGAACGCCTTATCCGTCCTGCAAAATCGTGAAAATTCAATATATTGCATGAATCACGTAGGCCTGATAAGCGTAGCGCATCAGGCAATCTTACGTTTGTCATCAGTCTCAAATGAAACCTTTCGGCATTACGCAGCTTCAACTTTCCGTACTTTCTCCGGCAACTTTACCGGCTTCGTCGCCAGCTCTTCCGGGTCAAAGTCATCAACGTTAATACTGCGCAGACGGCTCTCTTCTGCTTTTACCAGAATGGCGGCTTCATCTTTATCAATCAGCCCCTTCGCCAGCGCGTTGCGCGCCAGTTCATCCAGACGGGTAAATGGCAGGTTTTTACCCAGCTCTTTACAGATGCGCTGATGAATGGGGTCGGCGGCAATCACATCCACCAGTGCCTCTTCCAGCAAACCAACCGGATTATGCTCGCTCGGCGTCAGATACTGACCGCGGCCAATGCGTGAACGGGTGGCGTTTGGCACTTGTAAAATCTTCGCCACTTTATGATCCAGCTTGTCAGACGGTGCCAGATAATGACGTCCGGTCGGGAAGATCACCACATTCAGCAACCCGGCAACCACGCGGTTCGGGAAGTTTTGCAGTAAATCGTCCATCGCCTGTTCAGCCTGATACAGTGCATCCTGTACGCCCCAGTGCACCAGCGGCAGGTCAGCTTCATTGCGGCCTTCATCGTCATAACGCTTCAGAACGGCGGAGGCGAGGTAAAGCTGACTTAAAATATCCCCCAGACGTGCCGAGATACGTTCACGACGTTTCAGGCTGCCGCCCAGTACCGCCATCGAGACATCAGAAAGCAGGGCGAGGTTGGCGCTCAGGCGGTTCAGGTGCTGATAATAACGTTTAGTCGCATCGCCGGTTGGCGTGCTGCTGGTTAAACCGCGCGTCAAACCAAGCCAGAAGCTGCGAACTTTGTTGCTACCGACGTGACCGATATGTTTGAACAGCAACTTATCAAATGCGTTAACGTCATTATTTTTCGCCGCTTCCATCTCTTCCAGCACATACGGATGGCAACGAATCGCTCCCTGACCGAAGATCATCATGCTGCGGGTCAGAATGTTGGCACCTTCAACGGTGATGGCGATCGGCGCGCCCTGGTAAGCTCGTGCCAGGAAGTTGCTCTGCCCGAGCATAATGCCTTTACCGCCGGTGATATCCATCGCATCAATAATCGACTGCTGCCCGCGATGGGTACAGTGATACTTAACGATAGCCGACAGCACGGCGGGTTTTTCACCGAGCATAATGCCGTAGGTAATCAGCGATGCCGCAGCATCCATTACGTAGGCGTTCCCGGCAATACGCGCCAGCGGCTCTTCAATCCCTTCCATCTTACCGATAGAGATTTTGAACTGACGACGAATGTGAGCATACGCACCGGTTGCCAGAGCCACCGACTTCACGCCGCCGGTTGAGTTGGAAGGCAGGGTGATGCCACGGCCCACCGAGAGACACTCCACCAGCATCCGCCAGCCTTGCCCGGCCATTTTCGGGCCGCCGATAATGTAATCGATCGGTACGAAAACATCTTTGCCGCGTGTCGGTCCGTTCTGAAATGGCACGTTCAGCGGGAAGTGGCGACGACCAATTTCCACGCCCGGCGTGGTGGTTGGGATTAGTGCACAGGTAATACCTAAATCTTCATCACCGCCGAGCAGTTTTTCTGGATCAGAGAGCTTAAACGCCAGTCCGAGCACGGTCGCAATCGGTGCCAGCGTAATGTAGCGTTTGTTCCAGGTCAGACGCATTCCCAGCACCTGCTGCCCCTGCCATTCACCCATGCAGACAATCCCGGTATCTGGAATCGCACCCGCATCGGAACCCGCTTCCGGGCTGGTCAGTGCAAAGCAAGGGATCTCCTGACCACGCGCCAGACGTGGCAGATAGTGATTTTTCTGCTCGTCAGTACCGTAATGTTGCAGCAGTTCGCCCGGACCTAATGAGTTCGGCACGCCGACGGTAATCGCCAGGATCCCGCTCACGCCAGAGAGCTTTTGCAGCACGCGAGACTGGGCATAAGCCGAGAACTCCAGCCCGCCGTACTCTTTTTTGATGATCATCGCAAAGAAACGATGCTCTTTCAGATATGCCCACAGCTCCGGCGGCAGATCCGCCAGCTCATGCGTAATCTGGAAATCATTTGCCATCCGGCAGGCTTCTTCTACCGGACCGTCGATAAACGCTTGCTCTTCAGCAGTCAGGCGTGGTTGTGGATAGTTATGCAGCTTTTTCCAGTCCGGTTTGCCCTGGAACAAGTCACCTTCCCACCAGGTGGTGCCTGCATCAATCGCTTCTTTCTCGGTGCGCGACATCGGCGGCATCACCTTACGGAAACCACGAAACACCGGCGCAGAAATCATCGATTTACGCATAGGCGCAAAGTTAAACGGCACGAGGATAATGGCCAGAGGCACCAGTACCCACGCCGACCACAGACCTGCGACGCCGAGGGCGGCTGTCCAGGCGAGCAAAAGCAGACTGCTGAAAAATAAGCTCACGCGGTGATAAAACAACGCGCCGAGCAGGACAACCGTAGCGAGAATACTCAAAATCATCATAACGAAAAGCCCCTTACTTGTAGGAGGTCTGACCACTTGTGATGATATGGTTGTAGTAGATGTAAAAATATTTAGCAATGTATTTACAATATAATTACAACAAAGCTCACATTGTTGCTGTTTTTATCCCCACTTCAGGTCAAAAAGTCCTGGCCATTGCGCTGCCCTAGACTTCTCGCTTCTGGCGGTATCCGGTACACTGCATTTTGTCTATTTAATTTATGCTGAAGGATATCCTCATGTACCAGGATCTTATTCGTAACGAACTGAACGAAGCGGCGGAAACGCTGGCTAACTTTTTAAAAGATGACGCCAATATTCACGCCATTCAGCGCGCGGCGGTCCTGTTAGCAGACAGCTTTAAAGCCGGTGGTAAGGTGCTTTCCTGCGGCAACGGCGGCTCCCATTGCGATGCTATGCACTTTGCAGAAGAGTTGACCGGTCGTTACCGTGAAAACCGTCCGGGCTATCCGGCGATTGCCATTTCTGATGTCAGCCACATCACCTGCGTCGGTAACGATTTTGGATTTAACGATATTTTCTCCCGCTACGTTGAAGCGGTAGGCCGCGAAGGTGACGTGCTGCTGGGGATCTCCACTTCCGGTAACTCTGCAAACGTGATCAAAGCGATCGCGGCGGCGCGTGAGAAGGGGATGAAAGTGATCACCCTGACCGGTAAAGACGGCGGCAAAATGGCTGGCACAGCGGATATTGAAATTCGCGTTCCGCACTTTGGCTATGCCGACCGTATTCAGGAAATTCACATTAAAGTGATCCATATTCTGATCCAGTTAATCGAAAAAGAGATGGCTAAGTAAGTCTGGCGTAGGCCGGATAAGGCGTTTACGCCGCATCCGGCATTTGTGCGCTGATGCCTGATGCGACGCTGACGCGTCTTATCATGCCTACAAATCTGTACCCGAACTGTAGGCCGGATAAAACGTTTACGCCGCGTCCGGCCAGAAAATCCTTAAACCAATCTTCGCCGGGGGCATTCCCCTGCTGTTGTGGAGGTTACCGATGTGCGAACTGCTCGGGATGAGCGCCAACGTCCCAACCGATATCTGCTTTAGTTTCACTGGGCTTGTGCAGCGCGGTGGTGGAACCGGGCCGCATAAAGATGGCTGGGGAATCACTTTTTACGAAGGCAAAGGTTGTCGCACATTTAAAGATCCACAACCCAGCTTTAATTCCCCCATCGCCAAACTGGTTCAGGACTATCCGATAAAATCCTGCTCGGTAATCGCTCATATTCGCCAGGCGAATCGGGGCGAGGTGGCGCTGGAAAATACTCACCCGTTTACCCGTGAACTGTGGGGACGCAACTGGACGTATGCGCATAATGGGCAACTGACGGGCTATAAATCACTGGAAACCGGCAACTTTCGCCCGGTGGGCGAAACCGACAGCGAAAAAGCCTTCTGCTGGTTGTTGTATAAATTGACGCAGCGTTATCCGCGCACACCGGGCAACATGGTGGCGGTATTTAAATATATCGCCTCACTGGCGGATGAACTGCGGCAGAAGGGCGTCTTCAACATGCTGCTTTCGGACGGACGTTACGTGATGGCGTATTGTTCAACCAATCTGCACTGGATCACCCGCCGCGCGCCGTTTGGCGTGGCAACGTTGCTGGATCAGGATGTGGAAATCGACTTCAGCTCGCAGACCACACCGAATGATGTGGTCACGGTGATTGCAACTCAGCCGCTGACGGGCAATGAAACCTGGCAAAAGATTATGCCAGGCGAATGGCGCTTATTTTGCCTCGGGGAGCGTGTAGTTTGATGCCAGTTGTGGTTGCACCACTTCGTGGCTCAACGGCTTGCTGACCACGTAACGGCCATTGACGACAGAAACCGTCGGTGGCTTACGAGTCTGTTCAAAGTAGTCGTAGCCCGGCTTCAGTTGTTCCCAGAAGTCCTTAAAGTTGGAATACTTATGGCGCTTCATATTGGCGTCGGTCATGCGGAAAGGATAAATGCTCACCTGCACACTCGGCTGACCAAACACCAGTGCGCCAGTAACGAACTGGAAAATCTCATCAATACCCTGATTGGTCATCGCGTAGCAACCGATAGAAACACAATCGCCGTGAATCATCAGGTATTTCCCTTCGTAACCATGCGCGCGGTCATAGGCGTTGGGGAAACCAATATTAATTGCTTTGTAGTAACGGCTGTCTGGTTTTAATTGATTACGCTGAACGCTATAAAACCCTTCCGGACTTTTGAAATCGCCCTGACGCTGTTTGGGGCCTAACCCGCCGGAATATTTACAAATTTTGTAGCTGTCGAGTAATTGATATTGCTCGCCCATTTTGACGTAGAGATCGAGCGTGCGCTCTTCCTTGAAGATTTGGATGTAGACAGGGGAGCCCATCAACTGCTGCTTATACTCTTTGCTCACTGGCGTGGTGGAACTACCGCTGCCCAGCAAACTGGCAAACGAAACGCACGGGATCAACAACATCGCAAGAATTAATGCGATTTTACGCATACTGCTTATTCCTTGATAAAACGGTTACACACGCCAGGGCGGCAAAATAGATCCCAAATCGGAATAGTCTGGATTTGGAAGGCTCACATTAGCACCAAAAGAGTTTTACGCAAGCCTGTCGGTGCTGGGTTTACAAATTTAGCATAAGGGGCGATTTTCAAAAGTCCGAAAAGCGGCTGTATAGCGGATTTATTACTTATTTCCTAAGGTTATGAAACTGCAATAGTAATATGCAAATAAGCGATTAATAATCCTATTTACCCACCCGCTCCTTTAAAATTATCACCTTCATTCAGCCAGTTTATATCCTTCATGTATTCGTTCTCTCACGGCAGATTTCTGCGCCTGGGCGTGTTTTCTTTGTCCCTTTGGCTTCCTATATTTGCCAACGCCACTCCCGCATCACACACCTCCTTCAGTTACGCCGCCCGCCAGCGGATGCAAAACCGTGCGCGATTGCTAAAGCGATACCACGCGCATCTGAAAAAACAGGCCAGCTACATTGTAGAAGGGAACGCACAAAGCAGAAGGGCGCTGCGCCAGCACAACCGCGAGCAGATAAAACAGCATCCAGAATGGTTTCCTGCGCCGCTCAAGTCGAGTGACAGACGCTGGCAGGCGTTGGCAGAAAACAATCATTTCTTAAGCAGCGACCACCTGCACAATATCACTGAAGTGGCGATCCACCGCCTGGAGCAACAGCTTGGTAAGCCTTACGTCTGGGGCGGCACGCGGCCTGATAAAGGCTTCGACTGCAGCGGGTTGGTTTTTTATGCCTACAACAAAATTCTCGAGGCGAAGCTCCCGCGCACGGCCAATGAGATGTATCACTACCATCGGGCAACGATTGTGGCGAATAACGACCTGCGCCGGGGAGATTTGCTGTTTTTCCATATCCACAGCCGCGAGATAGCCGATCATATGGGCGTGTATCTGGGCGATGGGCAATTTATCGAGTCGCCACGTACCGGCGAAACCATTCGGATAAGCCGGTTAGCTGAACCTTTCTGGCAGGACCATTTTTTAGGTGCTCGGCGGATTTTGACGGAAGAGACGATTTTGTAGGACGGATAAGGCGTTTACGCCGCATCCGGCAATTGTGCTCCGATGCCTGATGCGACGCTGGCGCGTCTTATCATGCCTACAAATCTGTGCATTTTTGCGAGCCGCTTTCCCGATATAACATAACCTCATTGTCGACTTTTCCTTTTCTTCTTACCGTTGAGAAAAAGGAGTCGCTATGTCTGAATATCGTCGTTATTACATCAAGGGGGGAACCTGGTTTTTCACGGTAAATTTACGGAATCGTCGAAGCCAGCTTTTGACCACCCAGTATCAGATGCTCCGTAACGCCATTGTTAAAGTTAAGCGAGCCAGACCTTTTGAAATTAACGCCTGGGTAGTTTTGCCGGAGCATATGCACTGTATCTGGACATTACCCGAGAGCGATGATGATTTTTCTTCTCGCTGGCGGGAGATTAAAAAGCAATTCACCCATGCTTGTGGATTGCAAAATATCTGGCAACCGCGTTTTTGGGAGCACGCCATCCGCAATACCAAAGACTATCGCCATCATGTTGATTATATTTATATAAATCCAGTAAAACATGGCTGGGTAAAGCAAGTAAGTGATTGGCCATTCTCAACGTTTCATCGCGATGTCACGAAAGGGTTATATCCCATCGATTGGGCGGGAGACGTAATGGATTTTAGTGCCGGGGAGCGTATCATTTTGTAATTGTGCGCTGGTGCCGGATGCGCTTACGCTTATCCGGCCTACAAATTTGTGCCTTAACGGTAGGCCGGATAAGGCGTTCACGCCGCATCCGGCAATATGCACCGATGCCGGATGCGCTTACGCTTATCCGGCCTACAAATCGTGCTTTAACCGTAGGCCGGATAAGGCGTTCACGCCGCATCCGGCAATATGCACCGATGCCGGATGCGCTTACGCTTATCCGGCCTACAAATCGTGTTTTAACCGTAGTCCGGATAAGGCGTTCACGCCGCATCCGGCAATATGCACCGATGCCGGATGCGCTTATGCTTATCCGGCCTACAAATTTGTGCCTTAACGGTAGGCCGGATAAGGCGTTCACGCCGCATCCGGCAATTGTGCACTGGTGCCGGATGCTTACATCAACGCCCCCATAATCTTCAACTCCAGCTCATCCGGCACTTCGTTATACGACAGCACATGCAGCCCCGGCGCAAACAACCTTGCGTAGCGCGCCAGCAAAGGGCGTAACTGCGGCGGCACCAGCAGCACCGGATCTTTCCCCGCCGCTTTCATCTGCTCCTTCACCTGCGGCATCGTGCTCTGGAACTGGTTGAGCATATTCGGGTCCACCGGCACGCTGTCGAGCATCACTTTCCCGCCCTGTTGCGCCTGATTCACCACGTTGGTCAGCAGATTTTCCAGCTCATTATTCAGCGTATACACCGTCAGCTCCTGCTTGCGAACGAACGGATGGGTAATACTGCGCCGCAGCGCCAGGCGCACATCGGCCGCCAGCAGAATATGATCCTTGGTCACCGTGCTACTGGCGACCAGCACGGTGGCGATGGTGACGATATCGCGCAGGGAAACGCCTTCGGTCAACAGAGCCCGGTACACCTTCAGCAACTGGCTGTAGTTCAGCTCCGCGCTCAAATCTTCCGCCAGTCGCGGAGCCATCGACGACAGGCGGTTATGCAACTGCGTGATGTCATCATAGTTAAACAAATCAGGAATATAGCTGCGCACAATCTTGTTCACATGGGTGGCAATCACGCTGGCGCTGTCGATCACCTGATACCCCATATTCAGCGCCTTCGCTTTCTGCGCAGGCTGTATCCAGGTCACCGGCATCCCATACGCCGGGTCGTTACCCAGAACGCCATCAATCTCGCCGTAGGTTTCGCTGGAGGGCAGGGCCATCAGTTTATCCGCCGGAATATCCGCTTCATCAGCCTTAATGCCGTTGATGAAAATGGCGTACTGACTGGGCTTGAGGCGGAAATTTTCCCGAATGCGGATCTCCGGCAACAATACGCCGTTGCCGTCGGAAATCACCTGCCGCACGCCGCGAATCCGCTGGGTGAGTGGGTTGCCCTGTGCTTTATCGACCAGTGCCACCAGCTTGTAGCCGAGGCTTAAACTGATGGGCTCGATCAGCGGAATGGTCTCCCAACTGACCTGTTGATCGCTGGTTTCGGTGATGGTGCGGGTCAGCGTTTCGAGGCTTTTCTCTTCCGCCTCCGCCGCCTGCGGTTGCTTGCTCATCCGCCAGCCGGCAAAGCCAAGCAGAGCGCTGAACATCAGGAACGGGAAGTGCGGCATTCCCGGCACCACTGCCAGCACGAACATAATCCCGGTGGCGGTGTAGAGCACCGACGGGCTTGCCAGGAGCTGGTTACGCACGTCATGGGCGATATCGCCGTTATCGCTGACGCGGGTGACGATAATCGCCGCCGCCGTGGAGAGCAGCAGGGAAGGGATCTGCGCCACCAGCCCGTCACCGATGGTCATCAGCACATACTGCTGGAAAGCGGCATCGGCGCTCAGGTTATATTTGAAAATCCCGATACAGACACCGCCGATCAGGTTGATCGCCAGAATCATCATCCCGGCGATGGCATCGCCACGCACAAACTTCGACGCCCCGTCCATCGCGCCGTAGAAATCGGCCTCGCTGGCAACATCCTTACGCCGGGTTTGCGCCTGCGCCTGGTTGATCAATCCGGCGTTAAGATCGGCGTCAATCGCCATCTGCTTGCCGGGCATCGCGTCCAGGGTAAAGCGGGCAGAAACCTCGGAAATACGCTCGGCTCCTTTGGTGACGACGATAAAGTTGATTGTCAACAGCGTCAGTAAATCTGAGCGGGAAAGCATTATCGCCGCGCTGCACGGGCAGTCGATTTTCAACGGCGGTGGATTGTCGCCGTTAAATAAAATTAGCCCGACCCACCCGCCGAAACCCGCTACCGTGGCGGTGCCGGAAGAGACGGAGAAAAAAGTGCGCGATGTGAACGAGAAAACGGCGCTGCTTAAGAAGAAATCCGCCACCGAGCTTGGCGAACTGGCGACCGATATCAACATCATCGCCCGCGATGCGCATATGGAAGCGAATCTGGAGATGGAAATTGTCCCGCAGGGATTGCGCGTGCTGATTAAAGACGACCAGAACCGCAATATGTTTGAACGCGGCAGCGCGAAGATTATGCCGTTCTTTAAAACCCTGCTGGTGGAGCTCGCGCCGGTGTTCGACTCGCTCGATAACAAAATTATTATTACCGGGCATACCGATGCGATGGCCTATAAAAACAATATCTACAACAACTGGAACCTTTCGGGCGACCGCGCGCTTTCTGCTCGTCGCGTGCTGGAAGAAGCCGGAATGCCAGAAGATAAAGTGATGCAGGTGAGTGCGATGGCTGACCAGATGTTGCTGGATACCAAAAATCCGCAAAGCGCGGGTAACCGACGTATTGAGATTATGGTGCTGACCAAAAGCGCGTCCGATACGCTGTATCAATATTTTGGCCAGCATGGCGACAAAGTGGTGCAGCCGTTGGTACAAAAGCTGGATAAACAGCACGGGTAGCAAAAACTACCTCTTGTAGTCTGGACAAGACGTGCCAGCGTCGCATCCGGCGATAAGGGGGCAGATTGCTGAATCTTTACGCATTTCTCAAACCCTGAAAACACTGTATACTTTACCAGTGTTGAGAGGTGAGCAATGCGTAAAATCATTCATGTGGATATGGACTGTTTTTTCGCAGCGGTGGAGATGCGCGACAATCCCGCCCTGCGCGATATCCCTATTGCTATTGGCGGCAGCCGCGAACGTCGGGGGGTGATCAGCACCGCTAATTATCCCGCGCGTAAATTTGGTGTACGCAGTGCAATGCCGACCGGTATGGCGCTCAAATTATGCCCACATCTTACGCTGCTTCCGGGGCGCTTTGACGCTTACAAAGAAGCCTCGAATCATATCCGCGAAATCTTCTCGCGCTACACTTCGCGCATTGAACCGCTGTCGCTGGATGAAGCCTATCTTGACGTCACCGACAGCGTACATTGCCACGGTTCTGCGACCCTCATTGCCCAGGAAATCCGCCAGACGATTTTTAACGAGTTGCAACTGACGGCGTCTGCGGGCGTCGCGCCGGTAAAGTTTCTCGCTAAAATCGCTTCTGACATGAATAAACCCAACGGTCAGTTTGTGATTACTCCGGCTGACGTTCCGGCATTTCTGCAAACCCTGCCGCTGGCGAAAATTCCCGGTGTCGGCAAAGTGTCGGCGGCAAAACTGGAAGCGATGGGGCTGCGAACCTGCGGCGATGTGCAAAAGTATGATCTGGTGATGTTGCTCAAACGTTTTGGCAAATTTGGCCACATTTTATGGGAGCGTAGTCAGGGCATCGATGAGCGCGATGTTAACAGCGAACGTCTGCGCAAATCCGTCGGCGTGGAACGCACGATGGCGGAAGATATTCATCACTGGTCTGAATGTGAAGCGATCATTGAGCGGCTATACCCGGAGCTGGAACGCCGTCTGGCGAAGGTAAAACCAGATTTGCTGATTGCTCGTCAGGGGGTGAAGTTAAAGTTCGACGATTTTCAGCAAACCACTCAGGAACATGTCTGGCCGCGATTGAATAAAGCTGACCTAATCGCCACCGCGCGTAAAACCTGGGATGAACGCCGCAGCGGGCGCGGTGTGCGGCTGGTGGGCTTGCATGTGACGTTGCTGGATCCGCAAATGGAAAGACAACTGGTGTTGGGGTTATGAATAACATATCAATAAGAGACTATCGGCCCGGAGATTTTCAGCACATATGCGCTATTTTCCTTAGAGCGGTTACGATGACGGCTAGCCAACATTATTCTCCGCAGCAAATTGCCGCTTGGGCGCAGATTGATGAAACACGCTGGAAGAAAAAAATCGCGCAATCACAAGTGCGGGTTGCGGTCATTGATGAGCAACCAGTCGGATTTATTACGCTAATTGACCGCTATATCGACTTATTATTTGTTGACCCGAAATACACCCGCCGCGGTGTCGCCAGCGCCTTGTTAAAACCATCGATTAAGTCTGAATCCGAACTTACAGTAAATGCCAGCATAACGGCGAAACCCTTTTTTGAACGTTATGGTTTTCAGGTAGTTAAGCAGCAGAACGTTGAATGCCGGGGAGAGTGGTTGACTAATTTTTATATGCGTTATCAGCAGCCAGATTAATTCCAGCTTGCAATGTAAATATTGCCTGCCTGGTATGTGCGCGTTTTCTTATTCCACAAACTGCAAGGAGGTCAATCATGACAAATTCTTTATCAATGACGCTTTGCAGACCTTTCCAGGATTAATTCTTTTTTTTGCCCTGGATTCGTCTGCCATTTTCTGATTTTTTAATTGTTACTCTTAATAATTTGAGTCGCAGCTCATGCAACTTGAGGTATGATGAGTATAAATGGAATGGTACATGGGCAAATATATTCGTCCTTTATCCGATGCGGTATTTACCATCGCATCCGATGACCTGTGGATCGAGAGTTCAGCGATCCAACAATTACACACCACAGCAAAACTTCCCGATATGCAACGCGTAGTAGGGATGCCAGATTTACACCCCGGACGCGGCTACCCGATTGGCGCAGCCTTCTTCTCCGTTGGGCGTTTTTACCCGGCGCTGGTCGGCAATGATATCGGTTGCGGCATGGCGCTATGGCAAACAGATATCCTTGCCCGCAAATACAATGCCGATAAGTTTGAAAAGCGATTGTCTGCTCTGGATGATGTTGCCGAAGAAAGCTGGCTGGAGGAAAACCTGCCGTCAGCGTTTGCACAGCATCCGTGGCGCAGCTCGCTGGGTTCCATCGGCGGCGGCAATCACTTCGCTGAACTGCAACAGATTGATCAAATCATCAACGCTGAGTTGTTTGCACTGGCTGGTATGGATGCGCGGTATTTGCAACTGCTGGTTCATAGCGGCTCGCGTGGTTTGGGGCAGTCTATTTTACAGCGACATATTGCCTCGTTTTCTCATCATGGCTTGCCAGAAGTCTGTGACGACGCGCTACGTTATATCGCGGAGCATGACGATGCGTTGGCGTTTGCGCGTATGAATCGCCAGATGATTGCTTTGCGCATGATGCAGCAGGTGAAGGCGACGGGAAGTCTGGTTCTGGATGTGGCACATAACTTTATTACCGCGAGTCAAATTGGCGATCAACAAGGCTGGTTACATCGTAAAGGGGCAACGCCAGATGATAGCGGTCTGGTGGTTATCCCCGGCTCACGCGGTGATTTCTCGTGGCTGGTTCAGCCTGTCATTTGTGAAGAAACATTACATTCGCTGGCGCATGGGGCAGGACGCAAATGGGGACGTACCGAGTGTAAAGGGCGTCTGGCGGCGAAATACACCGTGACGCAACTCTCGCGTACTGAACTTGGCAGCCGGGTAATTTGCCGCGATAAACAACTCATCTTCGAAGAAGCGCCGCAGGCCTATAAATCAGCAGAAAGCGTGGTGCAATGCCTGGTACGGGCCGGTTTAGTTAATCCAGTCGCGCGGTTGCGTCCGGTACTGACGCTCAAAAACAGTGGAGGGAAAAAAGGATGATCTTGTTGCAACTCTCCTCTGCCCAGGGGCCAGAAGAATGCTGTCTCGCCGTCAAAAAGGCGCTGGACAGGCTGATTAAAGAAGCTACCCAACAGCGCGTCGCGGTAACGGTGCTGGAAACAGAAACGGGGCGCTACTCTGACACGCTGCGTTCGGCGCTGGTCTCTTTGGATGGCGATAATGCATGGGCATTAAGTGAACGCTGGTGTGGTACGATTCAGTGGATTTGCCCAAGCCCGTATCGACCTCATCATGGACGTAAAAACTGGTTTCTGGGCATTGGGCGTTTTACCGCTGATGAGCAGGAACAATCAGATTCGATCCGTTATGAGACGTTGCGCTCGTCGGGGCCGGGCGGTCAACATGTCAATAAAACCGACTCGGCGGTGCGTGCCACGCATCTGGCAAGTGGGATTTGTGTGAAGGTACAATCGGAACGTAGCCAGCATGCTAACAGACGGCTGGCGCGATTGCTGATTGCCTGGAAGCTGGAACAACAGCAACAGGAAAATAGCGCGGCGCTGAAATCGCAGCGGCGAATGTTCCATCATCAGATTGAACGTGGTAACCCGCGACGGACGTTTACAGGGATGGCTTTTATCGCTGTGTAATTCAGGAACATGTCCCGCCGTTTTCTCCGTGAAAGCAGCGGGTGAAAACGAAAGGAATCATCATGTTTATCGGTCATCTTCCGGCTGGATATTTAATAAATTGTACTTTAGTAAAACGCTTGTCGCTGATTGCTCGTCATGCGCGGAGAGTGATGGTTATTGGCTTAGTCGGAGCAGTTGCACCCGATTTTGATCTCTTCTGGTGCTATCTGATTGATAGCGGGCAACGTCATCATCATCTTTACCCGTCTCATTGGCCATTGCTATGGTTCACACTTTTGGCTGCGACGCTACTCTGGGCTGGCGTCGCGAAGAATAAACTTCCGCCGTGGTTGGGGGTGATATTTTGCCTGAATGGTATTGTGCATTTATTACTTGATACGCTGGTTGGGGATATCTGGTGGCTAATGCCTTTCGTTAATAAACCGTTTGCGCTATTTCATATTACGGCGGTACATCAGCCGTGGTGGCTAAATTTTTTATTACACTGGTCGTTTTTACTGGAGTTGATATTGGTAACGGCGGCTATTGCTGTGTGGTGCAAGCGTAATGTCAAAATGATGATTGTAAAACGCGTGAAAAAATTGTTCTGACGTCAGGCTGCGTAACATATTTCCTTGGGAAATTCTCTCGTGGTTAAATATGTTCTTCTGACTTTGCCCCAGGCTCTGAGCATAAAAAAACTCTGCTTTTCACCTTCAAGCTCTTTCACGGATTTCAGCGCGAAATTTTCTTTGGTGATCAAAAATACCCCCCATGAAATATGGTCGCAGCTATACAAATATGCGACTTTTTCATGGGTTTCATAATGCTTTGTTATTTCAATGTAAATCGCCATACAATTCTGCCCTTCATCCTTGAACAGTCCACGCCCGCAGGCGTGGACGTTATCGTTATTACTTCACAGGAATTTCTTTCAGCAGTTCAGTCAGCAGTGTCCAGTAATGACCAACGCTTTCGATATGAACTTGCTCATCCGGAGAGTGTGGACCAGTGATGGTTGGCCCGATAGAAACCATGTCCATTTCCGGATACGGTTTTTTGAACAGACCACATTCCAGGCCCGCGTGGATAATCTGGATGTTCGGCGTCTTGTTGAACAGACGCTGATAGGTTTCCCGTACCAGATGCATCACCGGAGAGTTAGCGTCCGGCTGCCAGCCAGGATATGCGCCTTTCGCTTCGGTCTTCGCGCCTGCCAGTTTACCCAGTGAATCCAGCATGCTCACCACGTAGTCTTTACCGCTGTCGATCAGTGAACGGATCAGACAGTGAATTTCTACGTTGTTGTCGGTCATGGTCACCACACCGACGTTCAGTGAGGTTTCAACCACGCCTTTTGCCACGTCGGAGTTACGAATAACGCCGTTCGGGGTGGCGTTCAACAGGCGAATAAAGGTATCGCGAGATTTAGCAATTAGTGCAGCTTTATCGTTCGCTACAGAGTCCAGCAACAATGCCAGGTTTTTCTCTTTCTCTGCCAGCTCGTTTTTCAGGATATCCTGATAGGTATTCACCAGAGATTTCAGTGCATCGACTTTATCGGTTGCAACAGCGATGGTCGCAAAGGCTTCACGCGGAATGGCGTTACGCAGTGTGCCACCGTTGAAATCGATAAGGCGCAGATCCAGCTCTTCTGCATGACCTGCCAGGAAGCGTACCAACAGTTTGTTGGCATTACCCAGGCCAACGTGGATTTCACCGCCGGAGTGGCCGCCTTTCAGACCTTTTAAGGTTAACTTAAAGGTTTCAAAGCCAGCCGGAACCGCTTCACGATCCAAATGCAGGTTAGAGGTGAAGTCGATACCACCCGCACAACCCATATAGATTTCACCTTCTTCTTCAGAGTCGGTGTTAATCAGAATGTCAGCCTGTAACCAGTTGCTCTGTAAGCCGAACGCGCCATCCATACCGGCTTCTTCGGTCATGGTCAGCAGCACTTCCAGCGGACCATGAACCACGTTGTCATCGGCAAGAACCGCCAGCGCAGAGGCCATACCAATACCGTTATCCGCGCCCAGCGTTGTGCCGCGTGCTTTAACCCATTCGCCATCAATATAAGGCTGGATAGGATCTTTAGTGAAGTCGTGCACGGTGTCGTTGTTTTTCTGTGGCACCATATCGAGGTGAGCCTGCAGGACGACCGGTTTACGGTTTTCCATACCTGCAGTGGCAGGTTTACGAATCAGGATATTCCCCACCTGATCGCGTTCGACATGGAAACCTTTCTCTTTTGCCCAACCTACAATGTATTCAGCAAGCTGCTCTTCGTGGTAGGACGGGTGAGGAATAGAACAGATTTTGGCAAAAATATCCCACAGCGGCTGTGGAGATAATTGAGACAGTTCAGACACGTTAAGTCTCCTTGTCGATCACCCGCAAAACAGTATTGCAGGTCACAGGGTTAGCAGAAAATGTTGTCAGCACAAGTCAGGCTTGCGAGATATGTTTGAGAATACCACTTTATCCAGCGACAGGTAGTAGCAGTGCGCAAAAAGACGCGGACTTATGTGAAATACTGGTTTTTAGTGCGTCAGATCTCTATAATCTCGCGCAACCTATTTTCCCCTCGAACACTTTTTAAGCCGTAGATAAACAGGCTGGGACACTTCACATGAGCGAAAAATACATCGTCACCTGGGACATGTTGCAGATTCATGCACGTAAACTGGCAAGCCGCCTGATGCCTTCAGAACAATGGAAAGGCATTATTGCCGTTAGCCGTGGCGGTCTGGTGCCCGGAGCCTTACTGGCGCGTGAACTGGGTATTCGTCATGTCGATACCGTATGTATTTCCAGCTACGATCACGACAACCAGCGTGAACTGAAAGTACTGAAACGCGCAGAAGGCGATGGTGAAGGCTTCATCGTCATTGATGACCTGGTAGATACCGGCGGTACTGCGGTGGCAATCCGTGAAATGTATCCAAAAGCGCACTTTGTCACCATCTTCGCTAAACCGGCTGGTCGTCCGCTGGTTGATGATTATGTTGTTGATATCCCGCAAAATACCTGGATTGAGCAGCCGTGGGATATGGGCGTGGTGTTCGTTCCGCCTATCTCTGGTCGCTAATCTTTTCAACGCCTGGCTTTGCCGGGCGTTGTTCTTTTTGACGTCAGGCAGGTTACAATAGCTTCCAGTAAGTATTCCTGGAGGCTGCATCCATGACACAGGCTAACCTGAGCGAAACCCTGTTCAAACCCCGCTTTAAACACCCTGAAACCTCGACGCTAGTCCGCCGTTTTAACCGCGGTGCGCAACCGTCGGTGCAGTCGGCCCTCGATGGCAAAAATATTCCTCACTGGTATCGCATGATTAACCGCCTGATGTGGATCTGGCGTGGCGTTGATCCGCGTGAAATCCTCGATGTCCAGGCGCGTATTGTGATGAGCGATGCCGAACGCACCGACAATGATTTATACGATACGGTGATTGGCTACCGCGGTGGCAACTGGATTTATGAGTGGGCCACCCAGGCAATGCTGTGGCAACAGAAAGCCTGTGCGGAAGAAGACCCGCAAGTCAGCGGGCGTCACTGGCTGCACGCTGCTACGTTGTACAATATTGCCGCCTATCCGCACTTGAAGGGCGATGATCTGGCTGAACAGGTACAGGCGTTGTCAAATCGCGCGTATGAAGAAGCGGCGCAACGTCTGCCTGGCACCATGCGGCAGATGGAGTTTACTGTGCCGGGCGGCGCGCCCATCATTGGCTTTTTGCATATGCCAAAAGGCGATGGCCCATTCCCGACAGTATTAATGTGTGGTGGTTTGGATGCGATGCAAACAGACTATTACTCCCTTTATGAGCGCTATTTTGCACCGCGCGGCATTGCGATGCTGACTATTGATATGCCTTCGGTCGGTTTTTCCTCAAAATGGAAACTCACCCAGGATTCCAGCTTGCTGCACCAACATGTTTTAAAGGCGTTGCCAAACGTGCCGTGGGTGGATCACACACGCGTCGCAGCCTTTGGTTTCCGTTTTGGTGCTAACGTTGCCGTGCGCCTCGCATACCTTGAATCGCCGCGTCTGAAAGCCGTTGCCTGTCTTGGGCCGGTGGTTCACACCTTGTTGAGTGATTTTAAGTGCCAGCAACAGGTGCCGGAAATGTATCTTGACGTACTGGCCAGCCGTTTGGGGATGCATGATGCTTCCGACGAAGCGTTGCGCGTGGAGCTGAATCGCTATTCATTAAAAGTGCAAGGATTGTTGGGACGTCGTTGCCCAACGCCAATGTTATCAGGTTACTGGAAGAACGATCCGTTCAGCCCGGAAGAGGATTCCCGCTTAATCACTTCGTCATCTGCCGACGGTAAATTGTTAGAAATTCCATTTAATCCGGTGTATCGGAATTTTGACAAAGCGCTTCAGGAAATCACCGACTGGATCGAAAAACGATTGTGTTAAAAATTTGCTAAATTTTGTCAATTTGGTAAAACAGTTGCATCACAACAGGAGATCGCAATGACGTTACCGAGTGGACACCCGAAAAGCAGATTGATCAAAAAATTTACCGCACTTGGCCCGTATATTCGTGAAGGTAAGTGCGAAGATAATCGATTCTTTTTCGATTGTCTGGCTGTATGCGTCAACGTGAAACCCGCGCCGGAAGTGCGTGAGTTTTGGGGCTGGTGGATGGAACTGGAAGCGCAGGAGTCCCGTTTTACCTACAGTTATCAGTTCGGTCTGTTTGATAAAGCAGGTGACTGGACGAGTGTTCCGGTAAACGATGCAGAAGTGGTTGAGCGACTGGAGCATACTTTGCGTGAGTTTCATGAAAAGCTGCGTGAACTGCTGACGACGCTGAATTTTAAGCTGGAACCGGCGGATGATTTTCGCGATGAACCGGTGAAGTTAACGGCGTGAGTGAAATGTGCCGGATGCCTCGCATCCGGCAATATTAATTAAAACTGATACGTCATCCCAACCGCGACAATATCATCATTATTGATATTCAACTTATTATCGCTATCCAGTTGGTTGATTTTATAATCAACAAATGCTGACATGTTTTTGTTAAAATAATACGTGGCACCAACATCAATATAATTGACCAGATCCTCATCACCGATGCCTTCAATATCTTTCCCTTTTGATAATACGTAACCCAGGGATGGACGCAGACCAAAGTCGAACTGGTATTGTGCGACTGCTTCAAAGTTTTGCGTCTTATTGGCAAAGCCGCCAGAAATTGGCGTCATGTTACGCGTTTCAGAATAGAAGGTTGCCAGGTAAATATTATTAGCATCGTATTTAAGACCCGTAGCCCACGCTTCTGCGCGTTTACCCGTGCCACGGCTTTGCTGATTCTGCTCGTTGGTACGATCAGAGTTGGTATAGGCACCGCTGATAGCGAAATCACTGCCGCCAAAGTCATATGTCAGTGACGTACCGAAGCCATCGCCGTTCTGCTTTTTAACATCGCGGTTTTCGTTTTTTCCTTGATATTGCAAGGTCAGGTTCAGGCCATCAATAACGCCGAAGAAGTCGGTGTTACGATAAGTCGCCAGGCCGCTGGCGCGTTTAGTCATAAAGTTGTCGGTCTGGGCGGAGGAGTCGCCACCGAATTCCGGGAACATATCTGTCCAGGCTTCAACGTCATACAATGCGCCAAGGTTACGACCATAATCGAATGAACCTAAATCTTTATATTTCAATCCGGCAAAGGCGAGACGCGTTTTTTGCTGTGCGGTATCACTCTCCGCTTTATTTCCGGCAAACTCCGCTTCCCAACGACCATAACCGGTCAGTTGATCGTTAATTTGTGTTTCGCCTTTAAAACCAAAACGGATATAACTCTGATCGCCATCTTTACTCTCATTATCACTGATATAATGCATGGCTTTTACTTTGCCATAGACATCCAGTTTATTACCGTCTTTATTATATACTTCTGCAGCTTGTACGGATGCAGATGCCACAATGCCCATCACCACTAATGCCAGAGTGCTCTTTTTCATTTTCATTCCTGATTTTAATTAACGCACAAATATTCAGCGGGAGAGTCCCGTTGAAAACAGGAAAGTTTTTAACCTGAGATTGTTAAAGATATATTACAGATTAATAATATTCTTAAAATGTGGTAATTTATTAAATCTGTAATAAAAGCGTAAACAACGGCTGCTACGCTTGCTGATCCCGCGCAACAAAACGCCATGCTTTGCTCGCAGATGGTTGGCAACCGGCGACAGTCCTGCTAAAACGTTCGTTTGATATCATTTTTCCTAACATTGAATGGCAGAGAATCATGAGTGACAGCCAGACGCTGGTGGTAAAACTCGGCACCAGTGTGCTAACAGGCGGATCGCGCCGCCTGAACCGTGCCCATATTGTTGAACTTGTTCGCCAGTGCGCGCAGCTACATGCCGCCGGGCATCGGATTGTAATTGTGACGTCGGGCGCGATTGCCGCCGGACGTGAGCACCTGGGCTACCCGGAACTGCCAGCGACTATCGCCTCGAAACAACTCCTGGCGGCGGTAGGGCAGAGCCGACTGATTCAATTGTGGGAACAACTGTTTTCAATTTACGGTATTCACGTCGGGCAGATGCTGCTGACGCGTGCAGATATGGAAGATCGTGAACGCTTCCTGAACGCCCGCGATACCCTGCGTGCGTTGCTCGACAACAACATCGTTCCGGTAATTAATGAGAATGATGCTGTCGCTACGGCAGAGATTAAAGTTGGCGACAACGATAATCTCTCGGCGTTAGCGGCAATTCTGGCCGGTGCCGATAAACTGCTGCTGCTGACCGATCAAAAAGGTTTGTATACCGCAGACCCGCGCAGTAATCCTCAGGCGGAACTGATTAAAGATGTTTACGGTATTGATGATGCGCTGCGCGCGATTGCCGGTGACAGCGTTTCAGGCCTTGGAACCGGCGGCATGGGCACCAAGTTGCAGGCGGCTGACGTAGCCTGTCGTGCGGGTATCGATACCATTATTGCCGCGGGTAGCAAGCCAGGCGTCATTGGCGACGTGATGGAAGGTATCCCGGTTGGTACGTTGTTCCATGCCCAGGCTACTCCGCTTGAAAACCGCAAACGCTGGATTTTTGGCGCGCCGCCAGCGGGTGAAATTACTGTAGATGAAGGGGCGACCGCCGCTATTCTTGAACGCGGCAGTTCCCTGTTGCCGAAAGGCATTAAAAGCGTGAGTGGCAACTTCTCCCGCGGTGAAGTCATCCGCATTTGCAACCTCGAAGGTCGCGATATTGCTCACGGCGTTAGCCGCTATAACAGCGATGCATTGCGCCGTATTGCCGGACACCACTCGCAAGAAATTGATGCAATACTGGGATATGAATACGGCCCGGTTGCCGTTCACCGTGATGACATGATTACCCGTTAAGGAGCAGGCCGATGCTGGAACAAATGGGCATTGCAGCGAAGCAAGCCTCGTATAAATTAGCGCAACTCTCCAGCCGCGAAAAAAATCGCGTGCTGGAAAAGATCGCTGATGAGCTGGAAGCACAGAGCGAAAGCATCCTCGATGCTAACGCCCAGGATGTTGCTGACGCGCGTGCCAATGGCCTTAGCGAAGCGATGCTTGACCGTCTGGCGTTAACGCCCGCGCGCCTGAAAGGCATTGCCGACGATGTGCGGCAGGTGTGTAATCTTGCCGATCCGGTAGGGCAGGTGATTGATGGAGGTGTGCTGGACAGCGGTCTGCGTCTGGAGCGTCGCCGCGTGCCGCTGGGTGTTATAGGTGTAATTTATGAAGCGCGTCCGAACGTGACAGTTGATGTCGCTTCGCTGTGTCTGAAAACCGGTAACGCGGTGATCCTGCGCGGCGGCAAAGAAACCTGTCGCACTAACGCTGCAACGGTAGCGGTGATTCAGGACGCCCTGAAATCCTGCGGTTTACCGGCAGGCGCAGTGCAGGCGATTGATAATCCGGATCGCGCACTGGTGAGTGAAATGCTGCGCATGGATAAATACATCGACATGTTGATCCCGCGTGGTGGTGCTGGTTTGCATAAGCTGTGCCGCGAGCAGTCGACAATTCCGGTGATCACTGGCGGCATTGGCGTCTGCCATATTTACGTTGATGAAAGTGCTGACATTTCTGCAGCCCTGAAAGTGATCGTCAACGCGAAAACCCAGCGTCCGAGTACCTGCAATACGGTAGAAACGTTGCTGGTGAATAAAAACATCGCTGATAACTTCCTGCCTGCGTTAAGCAAGCAAATGGCGGAAAGCGGCGTGACGTTACACGCCGATGCTGCGGCACTGGCGCAGTTGCAGGCAGGATCTGCGAAAGTGGTGGCTGTTAAGGCGGAAGAGTATGACGATGAATTCCTGTCGTTAGATTTGAACGTCAAAATCGTCAGCGATCTTGACGACGCCATCGCCCATATTCGTGAACACGGGACGCAACACTCCGATGCGATCCTGACGCGTGATATGCGCAATGCCCAGCGTTTTGTCAATGAAGTGGACTCCTCTGCTGTTTACGTTAACGCGTCTACACGTTTCACCGACGGCGGCCAGTTTGGTCTTGGCGCGGAAGTGGCGGTAAGCACGCAAAAACTCCACGCACGCGGACCAATGGGGCTGGAAGCGCTGACCACCTACAAGTGGATCGGTATTGGTGATTACACCGTTCGTGCGTAAATAAAACCGGGTGATGCAAAAGTAGCCATTTGATTCACAAGGCCATTGACGCATCGCCCGGTTAGTTTTAACCTTGTCCACCGTGATTCACGTTCGTGAACATGTCCTTTTCAGGGCCGATATAGCTCAGTTGGTAGAGCAGCGCATTCGTAATGCGAAGGTCGTAGGTTCGACTCCTATTATCGGCACCATTCTAATGTCTCCCCAAGTCTACTCAAGTATTTAAAAACCTCTTATAATCCGCATGTTAGCGCCCCTTTTAGTCTTTTGACGTCTACTTAAGTACTCCAAAATCTACAGTCAATTGGGGGTACTTTTGGGGGTATTTGCTGTTCGGTTTAGTGGAGGTACCCCCAAGTGAAACTCAATGCCCGTCAAATAGACACTGCCAAGCCAAAAGAGAAGGCTTACAAGCTGGCTGATGGTGGTGGTCTGTATCTCTTGGTAAAACCTAGTGGAGGAAAATATTGGCGCTTCAAGTATCGTGTAGCTGGTAAAGAGAAGCTGTTAGCACTAGGTGTGTATCCTGAAGTTACCTTGGCTGATGCTCGTGCAAAACGTGAAGAAGCTAAAAGGGGTATCGCTGGGGGTATCGATCCGATGGAAGCGAAACGAGAGGAAAAGATTGCCCGGGAAACGCAGTTAAACAACACCTTCAAAGATATTGCCCTTGAGTGGCACAGCAGCAAATTAAAAAAATGGTCTGCTGGTTATGCTTCAGACATCCTCGAAGCCTTCAACAAAGATGTGTTCCCTTACATTGGCAAAAAACCAATCGCCGAAATCAAACCACTTGAACTGCTGAATGTGCTGCGGCGCATTGAGGGGCGCGGTGCTACCGAAAAAGCCAAAAAAGTGAGGCAGCGATGTGGGGAAGTTTTCCGCTATGCAATTGTCACTGGACGTGCTGAGTATAACCCTGCACCGGATCTCACCAGCGCGATGCAAGGTCATGAATCTAATCATTATCCTTTCCTCACAGCCAAAGAATTACCTGATTTTTTCAAGGCATTGTCCAGTTACTCAGGAAGTGCATTGGTTGTTATGGCGGCTCGTTTACTGATTATCACCGGTTTGCGGACTGGCGAACTGCGCGGTGCATTATGGGATGAAATCGATCTCAACAAGGCTATCTGGGAGATACCTGCTTCACGGATGAAAATGCGTCGCCCTCATGTAGTGCCTTTGTCTGAGCAGGCTCTTTCGCTTATTGGGCAGATTAAAGAACTAACTGGCAATTATCCGCTTATGTTTCCCGGCCGTAATGATCCAAGGAAAACAATGAGCGAGGCTAGCATAAACCAAGTATTTAAACGCATCGGCTATAACGGAAAGGTTACTGGTCATGGCTTCCGGCACACTATGAGCACCATTTTGCATGAGCAGGGCTATAACACCGCGTGGATAGAGACACAGCTTGCGCACGTCGATAAAAACTCAATTCGTGGCACATACAACCATGCGCAATATCTGGATGGGCGGCGGGAAATGCTTCAGTGGTACGCTGATTATATGGATTCGCTCGAGCATGGCGGAAATGTGGTGCATGGTGAGTTCGGAAAATGCGGGTGACTGGTTGAGTATACAGTAGTAGACTTTGAGCGACGAAAGAAAAGGCTGTGTCTAGGGTCGCTCCCGAAAATCCGTACACCTCGACGGACTGGTACAGCCACTACAGTAGAGGACGCTGAGGTGTGCGTATGATTGATATTCATGCCGAATTAAACGAATACAAAAAAGATTTTATTTCTTTACGTGAATTTCTTGAGGTCGTGCTTAAGGTCGCTGGTGATGATTATGATGTTTCAGATGTCATAACTTGGATACTCAGGAGAATAAGCGGAGAACATATCCGCCTGTACACAGTAAATGAATTTAAGCTGTTGGAATCTTTTTGTAACCCGTATCGGGATGAATTTGATAATGATGTTCTTTATAGAAATCTGAATGCGGTTCGGAAACGTGGTTGTTTACCTGGTGAGAGGGATGAAAATGGTTTTCTGGTGTCCGGTTATTGGGAAGATCCCGAATTTGAGAACATTGGATTTATAAGGGGTGAAATTTTCGCAATTTTTCCCGATGTCCTTGACGCGTTAACGAAGCTGGAAGGCGCTAACTCTTCTGAAAATGACGAGGCACAAGGACGCGATATTGAAAAGAAAGAGTTGCGTACAGAGGATGATTTATTATCCCAAATCGCAATGCTGGAAAAAGAAAACGCAGAGTTAAGGGCAAGGATAGAGCAGTTAGAGCAAGAGCGCCCGATACACTTATATAAATACTGGGATAAAGACCCATTAGCTAAGGCTATTGAGATTAGAAACAGAGAGTGGGCCAATTACGATCCAGAAAATGATTTTGCCACCAGGGGAAATCAAGAAGCGATAACCAGGGAGCTTAAGCAGTGGGGGGCAAGTAATGCACTTGCAACGCTCATAGAGAGGACTGCCTGCCCTATTAACCGAGACAACAGCCAAAAGAACGCAAAGCCGGATTAACGCACCATACCGCATACCCTGAGGGTGATTTACTGTTACCCTGAGGGTATTTTTTTATCTTCCCCGTCAATTTTACCATCACCCTTAGGGTAGATTTCCTCCCGATTACCATCACCCTTAGGGTAGATTTCCTTCCGGTAACCATTAGGCCTGAGGGTATGAAAATATTCGTTATTTCTGTGCCATGATTACCTCGTCAAATTGAGTAGACGTTATGAGGTAAATATATGTCAAATACGCTTATTCGTTTAACAGAAGTTCAGCGTAGAACTGGATATAGCAAGGCATGGATTTATCGCCTTATGGGGCAAGGTAAATTTCCTGCATCAGTTAAAATTGGCTCGCGAGCTATTGCTTTCGTTGAGAGTGAAATTGACGAGTGGATTAATCAGCGTATTGCGGAATCACGCGGAACAGCTACCTGATTAAATGGCTACGGGGCTATTGCCCCCAGCTATCCACCAGCAAATAAAAGTAACTTAATTCGATAGCAGGAGTTTTTATGAAATTTCCAAAAACGCCCGTACAGGGGCGGGGCTTCGTTCGGCCTGAAAACCAGAATCTGCAAAATTTCGGCGAAATTATCCCGATTATTTCCGGCGTTATTGGCGGGAGTGAAACCACTATTGTTAGCGCCAGAGCGTTACATAAGGCGTTAGGTGTAGGGCGCGTTTTCCGTTCGTGGATCAAGGGGCGCATTGAAGAATACGGGTTCACGGAAGGCGTGGATTATGAGGTTGTTGAATATTTGAGCCGACCCGATCCGGTGAGCGCAAAATCTCGCCAGCAAACCGCTCTTGAGTACATCATCACAGTGAACATGGCGAAAGAACTGGCGATGGTCGAACGTACCGAACAGGGCCGCGCCGTTCGCCAGTACTTTATCAAATGCGAGGAGGAGCTACACAAGGTTGCGCCTGTTCGTTCCGCAGCGTTACGCCGGGAACTGAAAGCCCGTATCACAGTTGCCAGCTACTTTAAGCCAATGTGTGCCGCGCTGGAGGCGTACCGGGCTGAACTGGGTAAAAACACACTCCAGCACCACTACACCACGGAAGCGAACATGCTGGCGCGTATCGTGCTGGGTGGCATGACTGCAAAACAGTGGGCACTGGCGAACGGCATTACAGGCGAACCACGCGACCACATGAGCACGTTGCAGCTTGAGCACCTTTCTTACCTTGAGCAGAGCAATATCACGCTGATTGAGTTAGGCCAGGACTACCACCAGCGGAAGGCTGAATTAATTCGTCTTTCGCAGCGTTGGTTAGCCCGTCGCATGGAGGAAAACAGCCATGTGTAACGCTCTGACCGTTACAAAAAGAGAAAGCGCCCCGTTGCCGGAGCGCCTTTGTGAACGAATAGCCTACTGCGCCATATTGCTTACTGTCTACGAGGCAGATTATAGCGTTGTGGTCGCACAGAGTGAAGGCGCTGATCACCGTTACTACAGCACGCCAGAAATGCAGAATATTTTGCTGCAAAATGTCGTTGGTCACACTGTCCGGAAAGCAAAAAATTTTGCTGGTGGCGCGACTGATGCGATTTTGTCAGGTCGCCAGGTGCTGATCAATCTGATGTCTAATTTCGTTCTGGATAAAACAAAGGCGACCGCAGAGGGCCACCAGTGGGAAAGCTACACACTTGAACACATCGCCAACAATGCCAGATTTGCGGCTGGTGGGCAATGTGATCAGTGTGCTGGCTTGCTGGTGGGCTATTCCTGCTCTTTAACATTGCCATGCCGCGATGTTTTCCAGGTATGCGACCCCATTTTTGTGCGCCTGTACTCTTTAAGGAATTTCTCAAGGATAAACGCACAGGGCGCGAATCTGTCTGACTCATATTCGTACGCTATCTTTCTGCGCTGTCTTTTCCGTGCCGGTGATGGTGTATTGGTCGATTCTTTGTTGGTCATTCTGTGTACCTGTAAAGCAATGCGCCGGAGTTCCTCACACCACGGCGATGATAGTTATTATTCTGATTCTTTGGCCTTGCGGCGCTGGAGTTCTTCACGTGCGACGGTGACGAGCTGCCCGATCTCCTCGACAGCTTTGACTCCGATTTTTTCTACCTGCGCCAGTGCATTGAGCGAAGAAACCAGGGGATTTTCTCCGCTTCCTTCTGCCTGGCGGCGGGCGATCTCACCACGCATGGCGGTTACTATGAATCCGGCGTTGCTTTCGCCGTCCAGTTTTACGGATTCCATGCCTTCAAAAGCATCATGTGGGATACGAATTGAAATCTGTTTTGATTTGTCGTTGATAGTGTTTTTTGCCATGTGCATTCTCCTAAACAAAAGATGTGATTCAGTATACACAAAAAAGAATCACAAAAAATACTTGACCTGTGATTCAGTTAAATTTAATTTAAATCACACCTCAGTAAGAGGATATAAACGACAACGCCCCGAACTGTTTGCGGCAGTAGCGGGGCGTCTAACCAAACCGTTAAATGAGGTAACGATTATGGCTGGGGCACAGCATACCCAAACTCACCCTAAATTTATATACACCTTCCTGGCGGTGCACCGTGATTGCATGGCTGACGGTAAAAACACTGTTCATGTAGCCGCCGATACGCTGGTTGATGCCTGCGAGATGCTCAATGACATGGGCTATATCTCGGCAACATGGAAAGGGCGCGAAGAAAACACGTTGTTTATTCAGAAATGCGAAAACAATTTTATCTGGCGTTTTATCGCCCTGAGTACGGCACAACCGCGCGTGATTCACATCGAGGCCACCAGCGAACAGGAAGCACGCCAGCAATCTCCTGATGGCTGCGTGATGGTATTCGCTGCCCGTATTCGCCAGGAGGTGGAGCATGTGTAATGCAACATGGCCTGATGCAGCGGTAGACGCTATCAAAACGCTGATGGATTCACTTATTGAGATTTCTGCTATCGCTGGTGTGGCGCATAAACACGCAGCCAGAGAATCAGAATGCATCTCCCATTATTTAGCATTTGTGCAGCTGAAAGCCGATCAGGCACTGGATAAGGCCGGAAAAATTATCATGGCTGATGTACAGGAGGTGCACCATGCATAACCTGTCAATTTCTGACCTTAACAGCATTCAGTTTGACGAGATATTTTCCGGGCAGCTACTGGTCAACGTGGAGAATGGACGCGTGGTAAGTAATTATCACCTGCCGGATGGTGCAATTGCCGGAAGCGTTGAAGCATTGCTGGAACTGGCGGAACGTGCGCGACTGATTAAGCCGTCAACGTGCCATCACGATGATGATCTGCATTTTACCGGGTGTATGGTGAGTCACTACGAAAACGGCGTTGAAGTATCCTGCGAACGTCTGCGTGATGATTGCTGTTTCGGCACACTGCCGGAATTTATCGAATTGCTGACCAGTTGCGGTTATCAGGTCATTCAGGGGGGTAAACATGCGTGATGATCGTTTTAATTCCCTGAAACAGGAGTTTGATGGCGCACCGGAAGATACATCGGGCGCATTGTTGAGCATTGCTGACATGATGAAAGCTGCATATTTTCTTATCAATACCAGTGGCTACAAGTCAGAGGGTGAAATGATTCTTAGTATTGCGTCGGACTATGCTGAATATGTGGCAGAGACGCGTTACAGAAGAAAATCTCTGGAGGATGTAAGCCATGCATAATCATGAAGCGCATGTACCCGTAGTGCTTAATGTGCCAGATGATTTCACCGGACGCGTGCTGGTTTACCTTGATAAAGAAAAAGTGAAATCACAATGCCGACTGAAAAGTAATGAGATTGTGGGTTCTCCTGAATTTTTTTCTGAACTCTGTATTCGTGCAGAAATAAAACCGGAACTGCTGACAGGAAAATAAAACCATGAAAAGGAAAAATTCTGGCTTTACTGCCAGCGGTCTCTCTCGGCCTGAAATCAGACACGGAGATATTTACCGCGACACCAGACGTGGGGGACGAGTGGTTATTCGTCACGTTACGCCAGGCAATATCACCTACCGCCGTGAGGCTTACGAATATGACTGCGTAATGCCGCGCCGTCAGTTTGAGCGTGATTTTATTCTGGTGGAAAACAAACAACAGGCAGTGGCGAGACGTGCAGCCACGAATATTAAAAAAATCCGGGCAATGTTGGTTGCGGGAGGTAAGAAGTGAAAAACGCACCGAATTTAAAATATCAGCCGAAGGATAAATTCACCGAGGTAATCATTTTTGCCGGGACGGATGCTTACGCCCATGCTCAACACTGGATTGAAAGCGAAGGACGAAAACACGGCGATAACGTGCCTCCTGTTTACCTGGGGCCAAAGCAACTGGCAGACCTGGCGAATATCCGCATTGTCGACGATGAACGCCGCTTTGCGCGTGTCTATCTCGCGGGGGAGATAGAGCCAATCCAGATCAATGCTATTGCTGAAAAGCTGGCGCTGGCTGGTGTACAGGACGCGAAATTATACAAAGGTATCACCGACCGGGAGCCGGAAAACTGGCGCGACTACCTGCAACGGATCCGCGAACAGGCAGAGAGTGGGGAAGTTTCAGCGATGAAATTAGCCACAAAAAATATTGACCTATCCAGGCCAGCACTAAATCAGATGGGAGCCAGCCAGAGAGGGGAAGTGTTACTTGAATATTATGGAAGAGCACTGGCTATAAATGATGATTCTGATGTAGTTCACCATTACAACGGAATTGTCTGGGTGCCTGTATCTGATAAGGAACTCCAGCGGTCTATGGCGAAGATTTTTATTGATGCTGGAATCAGTTATTCGCAAAACGCCATTAAATTTGCCGTAGACACAATGAAATTGAGCCTGCCTGTTATGGGCGGGGCAGACAGGAATCTTATTGGATTCAGTAACGGGGTATTTGATACCCGGACGGGAAATTTTCGGGAGCATAACAAAAATGACTGGTTGTTAAATGCCAGTGAATTACCGTTCAGCCCACCAGCAGAGGGGGAAACGCTGGCAACACATGCGCCGAATTTCTGGAAGTGGCTGCGTCGTTCGGTGGCAGATAATGATCGTAAAGCTGATCGCGTACTGGCGGCATTATTCATGGTGCTGGCGAACCGGTACGACTGGCAGTTATTCCTTGAGGTAACAGGCCCAGGCGGAAGCGGTAAAAGTGTGATGGCTGAGATTTGTACCATGCTGGCGGGTAAGGCCAACACAGTATCGGCAAGCATGAAGGCTCTGGAAGACGCAAGGGAACGCGCGTTAGTAGTTGGCTTTTCGCTGATTATCATGCCGGATATGACTCGCTACGCTGGCGATGGTGCAGGAATTAAGGCAATTACTGGCGGCGACAAGGTGGCAATTGATCCGAAACATAAAGCCCCCTACTCCACACGTATTCCGGCAGTAGTGCTTGCGGTAAACAATAACGCCATGTCATTCAGTGACCGAAGCGGGGGGATCTCGCGTCGTAGGGTGATATTTAATTTCTCTGAGGTCGTACCGGAGAACGAACGCGATCCCATGCTGGCGGAAAAGATAGAAGGCGAACTGGCGGTAGTGATTCGCCATTTGCTAACACGATTTACCGACCAGGACGAAGCTAAAAGACTACTTTATGAGCAGCAAAAATCAGAAGAAGCGCTGTTGATAAAGCGCGAAGGTGATTCACTGGTGGACTTTTGCGGCTATCTGATGTCGTTGGTTAAATGTGAAGGAATGATGGTGGGCAATGCGGAAATAGTGCCATTTAGCCCGAGGCGATACCTGTATCATGCTTATTTAGCCTATATGTCAGCGCATGGCCTGGGAAAACCAGTATCACTGACACGCTTTGGTACTGATATGCCAGGAGCTATGGCGGAATACGGAAAGGAGTATAAGCGGGCTAAATGCACTAAAGGCCCGGATAAAGGGCGAGTGATAACAAATGTTCTGTTAGATGATGATGCTGATGGCTGGTTGCCAGCAGCTACAGGGATTAACGACAGAACATAATACGAAATTTATAAGCTGAAACGTAAAGGTAGACGGTTGGTAGACAGATTCACTTAACCCTCTACCAACCATCTACCAATTAATATTTTGAATTATAAAGATATTTTCAATGTGGTAGAGAGGTAGACAGTTATTTCTATATTCCTAAACCACGGGGGGTATATAAAAAACAGATAGTTAAGGGGGCATTTTTTAAATTTCTCTTTTAACTGTCTACACTGTCTACCATTTAGTAAAAATCATTAATTATCAATGTATTAATGCGGTAGACCGTTGGTAGACAGTTTGCAGATTGTTTTTTTGTTATGTGTTAATAACATTAAATAAATCAATCAATTATATCGGTAGACAGTTGGTAGACAGTTGTAACGATGGGGCAAAGCATGACTAAGCTGACCATTAACAGAAAACCAAAAGGTATTTACGGCACGCCGCAGAAAACGACGCAGGCGGCACAGGAGCAGGATAAAACCACATCGGCGCATAAAGTGATGCCCGGTAACCAGAAAGCGCAGCAGAAGCCTACAGGGGCGACACCGTGGCGGCATATGACCAAACGCCAGCGCAAAAACCGCAGGCGCGTTAACCGCCTCACTGAGTTGTGGCCTGACTTATTCAGCCGGGAAGCACTGAAGCCGCTTAAGGTGGGGATATTCGACGACCTGATGCAGGATCTCGCCGTCAGGGGGCTGGCATTCGGGCCAGGGGCATTGCGTGCGACGCTGGCATCTTATGCGCAGTGTCCGCGCTATTACCGCGCCTTAATGGCTGGTGGGGTACGCTACGACCTGAAAGGCCAGCCGTGCGGCGAGGTGACACCACAGGAACAACAGGACGCAGAAACGCGGCTGGTGGCGCTGAATGAGAAGCGCAAACGCCAGCGCCGGGCAGCAAAGGAGACAATAGGCGCATGATTCACGACAGCAAAGCGGAAGCACTGGAAGCGCGTGGTCTGTACCGGAGAGCGGCGGCGCGGTGGGCTGAGGTCATCATGCTGGCGAATGATGACAAGGCACGGGAACAGGCGGCAAAACGTCGCGCGGAATGTATCCACAAGGCAGCACGCCCACCAGCAAGGCAGGATAATTTCGGGGAGATGCGCGAAACCATCAGCCGGGCACATGCCGGGATGGGATTACATCAGCCCAATGGTGAGGCATTCAGGAAATACCAAAAAAAGAACAATTGTAGTCAGTAACAGAGGATGGGATTCTCTTGGTTTTTTGTTGATGCTTTCTGAGGAAATCTACTACGTTGCTGAGCAGATGAATATTCAATTGCATCTGGGTTCCTGATAAGATTAATCTGAATATTTTCATTTGGAATAGGGATATGAATAAAACTTTAATTGCAACATTAGTCGGTATAGTAATGTTAACCGGATGTGGGCCAGAAGAGTTAACTCCAGAACAGAAACAGGAAGTAGCTGCTCTTAAAGCTGAACTGTCGCAAACGGAAGGTGAAATATCAGCAGCTAAGGAAGTTGACCAGCAGTTTTCTGGTGGGTTGATAAAAAATCTGACAACAGCAAGACTGGAAATATTAGGAACTAATAAAGCGCTTTTGGAACAGCGTATTAATGCTATTGAATCAGGTGCCAAAATTGATGTTGTTGTATCTGGAGTAAAACCTGATCCTGAGCTTGCGGCTTCAATTAAAACTGAAATTGACAGCTTAGATGCAAAAATCAACGAAGCCAAAGCTGATGCTCGTCAGTATAGTGGTGGTCTGATAAAGGTACTAAAATTATCTACTGTTGCCACTGAAGAGCAGACCATGGCAATGTTGCAGCAAAAGTACCTCACAGCCAAGTATGGCCTCGCTGAAGTTAAGCTGGCATCAGTACAAGCTAATGACGCAAAAAACAGTACTGAAACGGAAGTAACAGCCAAAAATTCCCAAGAGCAACTTCCTTTACTCCCGCCAGCGGATGGTCCGTTTGGCTTAGAAGCCGGTCTTACACAGAAAAACATCGAAGATATGATCGGTGCTAAGCTCAAGCCACTACCAGACAGTGTGAATCTGTATACTTCTGATAAATTACCGAAGCAAAACGCAGATTTTGAAATGTATGGTTTGCTGATCTCCCCGAAAGCTGGTTTATGTCAAATACGGGCTTTAGGAAAAAATATTGATACTGATAGCTATGGATTGGCTCTTAAATCCAAGTTTGAAGAATTGAGTAATTCTTTAAGTTCTCTGTATGGAAAGGCTGATACTACAGACTTTTTGCTGGCTGGTTCAATTTGGAAAGATCCTCAGGACTGGATGAGGGGGCTAAACAAAAAAGAACGCTTCTTATCTGCCACATGGAAGGGAACAAAAGAAATACCATTAAAAAACAATATTGATACTATATCTATTGAGGCCAGAGCGAACAATTCCACTCAGGGATATGTCTATCTGCAGTACTCATTTACAAATGACGAAATTTGTCAGGCAGAAATTGAAGGGGCGAAAAAAAGTTCCCTTTAAACAATCCGTGCAAAGCCCCTTAGTAAGGGGCTTTTATATATTAATGTTCAACGTGGGGGATTAGATGAAAGATAATCTAGCAAAACTAATTGAAAATACTTTAAAAGATATTCTATTAGCTAATGCTGCTCTAACATTCATTTTTGCAATACCAATGGCTATTATCAGTAGGCATGGGATGGGCATCACAATCTGGTTTATAACTGTGCTCATTGCACCTGCTCTGTGTGCAGTAGGTGCATGGCTTGTATCTCGAACATCCGGCCATGCTGAGGAGTTCTTTCATCGTCGGTGGGCTAAGCGAATTTATGTTTTTTATACTCTTGCGGCTGCCGAGTTTTTGCTTGTGTACTCAATCGCGCAAATAATGAAAAATCTGATGAAATAATTAACAAGTTATTATCATGGAGCTTGTGGCTGTTAACCTGCAGTGAGGCGACAATCGTGTATTTATAAAAACTTCCCCTTTTCACTCCCCGCTGCTTCTTCTGCTATTGCCTTTATGTTTGCATGCACCAACATCTGCCATACCTTTGCAGAAAAATCAGAGCATTCAGTGCCGAAGGTTGGTTTATTGATGCTTTTCGTTTCATTTATTGCAATTGTCTCTGGTATCATTTCAATTTGTGCAATAATTGCAATTATTGTCATTCAGAAGGGATCATCATGAAAAATCACGGAGTAAAGCCAGTTTTACTTTCCCGGAGGCAGATCGAAGCCCTGCAACGCATCCAGGACGAAGAGCGTCAGAAATCTGTGCTTGGTGTGGCACCGTCGATTCATGTTATCGCTCGGCAACTGATGGATAAGGCACTTAAAGAGGTGAGACTGTGAAATTAAATATCAGAGTGGATAAACGCCAGCTATGGCAGAAAAAAGAGAACAGCGAGGCATTCAGGGCGTTGCTGGTGGAAAATCTTCAGCATCGGTTCAGTGGAGAGTTGCCTGATGCTCTAGGGAAGAAACTGGAATCCCTGACGGTGGAAATTGGCGATTATGGCTTTGTTGATGTTGAAAGCACGACTGCCAACACAGAAATCGTAAAACAGGTCGTCAATGATGTAATGAAAACCACGCTTAGCCAGCCATCCTGGCGCAACTGAATCAGTAAGGGGCGGTTATTGCCCCTTTCCTCCATACCCACAACGCATTCCCTTTCCGCATGAAATTATTTTTTATCGTATATGCATGAGGTGAGCTACATGTTGATGAGTAAAGCCGAATACGCCAAATACAAAGGCGTAAGCCGCCAGACAGTTTACGACTGGCTCGAGAAAGGCGAAGTGGTCATGTCCGGTAAAAAAATTGATGTGGAAGCGACAGAGCAGCGGAACAGCCCACCAGCACAGGGGAAAGACACCATTTCTGAAATGTGGCCAGAAAGAACGCTGGAAATGACATGGGGCGAGTTCTGGAAAGCAGTTAAGGCCAGAGACGGTAAAATTCCTGCGCCAGTAACGGACGAGGGCATACAGCAGCGTGTGCTGTATGCAGCCGGGGAATTAGGCTGGGAAGTGCACTTTCTTGATGATGGTGCTATCTGCCTTGAGGATGATGAAGGGCAGCATTACTTTGAAAAATACAATTTGCGAGGTAATGCCAGGCTGGCAATTCGTATGCTGCGTTGCGAACTCTGCTATGTTGCAGGTGATTATCCCGATGAACCGGAATCATGGAGTGAAGCCGGGTTAAACGCCCTGGCTGAGTGGGAAAAATCAGACCATCAATGACATCAAAAAGTGTCAAGTTGAGCAGCTTGCCAGCTTGCCAGGTTGACACTTTACACTCTGAACGCGAAAAAGTGTCAACCTCGCTGTAAGCCCCGCAATTACTGGGTTTGTGCCAGATTTACCACGTCAAAAAGCCGAAAAAACCGCGAAAAATGTCAAGTTGCCATGCTTAGAAATGCTAAGGTTTTTCGCGAAAAAGTGTCAAGTGTGTCAACCTGCGATATTAAGATTTATTAAGGTCTTAAGCCGGAAAGTGTCAACCAGCCCCCTAAGATTTCCTAAGGTGTGATTGGACGTGCTGTAACCTTCTTGTCGCAATGTGGATGAATGACTATAGTGCTGGTAGCTTTGACAGCAGAATCAGATTACTGAAGGAAATGTGTGATGAGTTTTTTTAGTCTTTATGGGAAAGAACTATTTTCTTTTTTTATAACGATTTTAACATGGATACTGAATAACAGATTTAAAAGCAAGGCAAAGTTATCCTATGGTTATCAGCATGGATTTACTTTTCTTCTCAATGAACCCTTACGGAATGCCAATGGTGAGGTAATATCTAATTCACAGTTGGTGTATACACGATCTATTATTCTTGTTAATGAAGGGCGAGAAAGTGCTACTAATATCTCATTGGTTTTTAACTATAAGCCAATGCATATTAATTTTTGGCCTGTCCACCATTTTGAAGAAAATATTGAACAGGATGGTCGCTATATTATCAAGTTTGAAAGCCTTGCACCTGGTGAGTCTATTCAATGTGAAATATTATCAATAAATAGAGAAGTTCCAAGTATTCTATCGATAAGATCTAAAGAGTGTGTGGCTGAGCCAGTGAATATCGTGATGCAAAAATCGATTAGTAATATTGCCCTACGTTGCTATCAATTATTAATACTTCTTGGAACTGGCACATTAACATATTTAATTATCGTTATTCTGCAATGGTTAGTCACTAAAACGGGATAATCCATTGTATTGAACTTATTAATTGGATATGAGTGCTGATAGGAAACCTATGACCATCACCGAAGCCGATATGCTGGAGATGATCCGCAGCATTGCCGGAATCAAACAACCAGCAAGCAAAATTAACAGGTGTTCAGCGCCTGTTTCCGTTGTGCTGCAACAGGAACGCCACCAGCGGCGGGAAAACGAAAAGGCGTACCAATGGACGAAGCCAAACAAGTTACGGCGTTAATTAGGGATGCGGGCTGGGATAGCCCGCATTTTGCTCACAGCTTGTTATAAATTTTTCCAGCGAAGTCATGAACCGCCTGAGGAATATCCGACGGCGTACCTAGCATTGTTGGCGCATCGGAAACAAAGAACATGATCGCTTCTTTGATTTCTTCGAAAGATGGGGTAGGGGTAATGCGCTTGAGATTTGAAACAGCCCGTCGGAACTCCGCCGTATCCATTGGATGCCTGCTAAACCACGTTGGACTAGAAGCCCAACATTTTACTGCTTCTTTCACCTTAGTGTTCATCATTTTTCCTTTTGCTTATTACCATACAAAGCATGTGGAAAGAGAAGATTAACATGGAAAATATGGGGTTGGTGAGCAAATGGTACTGGTAGCCCGTCGACATCTATCAGCATGATGATGTGAGGCCGTATCAGTGGCGGAAACCGAACAGGCTGCGACGGTGAGCGGGGCGTTATAGTAAGCCAACAGCCAAGCCAAACATTAAGCCTAAGGGTAGGGCTTTTTTGTGGCTGGTGGCGTAATGCCAACATTGTTACATGATGTTTTGAGGTATTATCTGCATGTTCGTGGTGAGGAACCACCAGAACTGATGAGCTTTTGTTTATGCATGTACTGCATGAAAACTGTCCTATAAAGTGGGGGGTAGGTGTGCTGAGGAGAACATTGTGAGCTACGCCAAATTAAATTGTGTCGGGGGTGAACAAGTTTCTTGATAGGTGTCAGTAGGCACCTATAGTTATAGGCTTCTTCAATTTTGTGTGCACAATATTTTGTATTGATTGGGGATAGGGTTGCACGCAAAATTAAAAAATGTATATTTATTAACGTGTATTTGATAATTTTTAAATAAAATATTTCTCTATGTTTATCATAAAAGGTTTTTTATGAGCGTGGCAATAAAAACAATGACACCAGTGTCATATTCTATAAAAGTTGATGCGATTAAGAAAAGATTGTCATATTTTAGTGATGTTTCTTTTTTGAGAAATTTTTATGAACACTTCCAAAAAGTAAGGGATGTCGAGGTGGGTATTGTTTCCAATTTCCCTTGGTGTTGCTATCTGGCAATGAAATGGAAGTTTTGCATGAAGGAAAAAAAGCCTGCAAAAGAAATGAGTAAAAATGATTTTGTTGATATTATCAACTTAATCTATAACTTGCAACTAGAAGCATCTAATTTAATCGTTGATGATAAAGTTATGCTAAGCCTTAGACGAATGGTGATAAATCAGTTGCTTTATCAATCAACTGATAAATTTAATGCCAATTCATTAACAAGACAGTATATTTGGTATTGCTTGAATGATGAATCATATTATAAAGATAAGTTTTTAGAATGTACTGGTTTACATTTGGAAAACTATTACAAAATGGCATGTTATTTTACCGCTATTTCATGTATTAATCCTGATATAGAATCAGAGGTTATTCCATTTAAACACTTGATAATAAACTTGGTTCCGATATTTGGTCCGGAACAAGTGAAAAGATTTTTGGAATTAACATGCTTAAAAATTGATGGTGTGAGAGATTTTATTGCCCCATATAAATTGGATAAAAACATTACCGCTGAGTATTATGAAGATACACCATTCCTCAGTAAACCAATGTTTTTAGATGGCGATGGTGTAGTGATATTATGCAAAAGAATCATGAAGTCAGGGTTTGTCAACCTAGTTCCAGAATTGTTCAAGCAGGTCTATAAGGAATCTTATAAAGAAAAATTTGGTAAGACGATGGAACTTTATATTTCTCGCTTTCTTGATAAGTACAATTATAACTTTAAGACTGAAAGGGAGGTTAAGAGGATTTATAGTGATAATGCAATAAAAAATTGCAAGTCCGTAGATTTTGTTATTTCAGAGGGAGATTCAATAGTTTATATTGACTCGAAGGCAATAGAGCCTGCAAAGTTCGTTAAAACATCTAATAATGCTCAGTTGCTAAAGGAAAGGTTGAATAAGAGTTTTATTAAAGGGATTTATCAAGGTCAGGAATGTGCTTTTAACTTAAATAAAATAGAGATGAGAAAACCATCTTCGAAAGATTCAATGTTAATTGTGGTGCATCGGGATCATCATATATCAAATGCAATGGTTGTGCAGGATTTTATTAACCCTGATTTATCAACTGAGTTATCTGAAAAATATCATAGTATCCCCATTAATCTAAAAAGAATTTACTATATAACAATTGATGAGTTCGAATTATTACTTATGATGTGTAAACAGAAAGAACTATCTATTAATGAGTTTATTGATATGTGTGTGGAAAAAGATTCATTCCCTCATACTCAGAAGTCTAATCTAAGCATGCACATATATGAATTTGCACCAGAGGGTATTGATGATGATCAATTGATTGTAAAAGGAAGAGACTTACTGATTGATGATGTTATTGAAAATATGAAAGAGAGTGCATCAAAATGGTCTGGGAAAGTTGATATGTATCTTAAAATAAAAGATTATATTTTTAATTGGTAATTAAGCAAGGGTGTTATTATCAACACCCTTGCTCATAGTCTTACAATATTAAAAGTTGTGTTTTTTATTTATATATTTTATTGCCCATCAAGCTATTAATTCATCTCGTTGTTTGAGATAGGTTGAGCATTTGTATTTTTTTATCAATTTTTTCTGTATGAGCTTAAGCAGCTTCAATAATATCTGCGTTAAATTACGCTTCATTCAGAGACGTGCTTGCTATTGACATGTAATCCATGTGCAACAAGATTCCTGCCATAACTTATGCGTTTCAGATCCGAATCATGGACTGCTTTAAGTCATTTTTGTAGGGAAAACATGTTCACATGTCAGCACTGATTTGTTTCATCATATCCACTATCTCGAATTTCTGTGTCGATAGATGAATGCAGACGGAAATATGTGAATTTTGTGCACGCTCTGCTATTAAGCGAAAACGAGCGTGGGTATATCAACTAATAATTGCCCTCATTAACATAGGTGGTGGCGGGTATAATCTCTGTAACCCAGTTGTTCGTGACTACCCACCTCGTCAAATTTTCACACCCGCGAAATAAAAAATACTTCACGCTAGTGGTTATCCTTGGGCATCCACCAGCCCTTCATCATTGCCTGCCGGTGAGGCTGAGGCTCGAAGAAAAAGAGTGCTAGATAGTCGATTTTTGCCTGGTTTGGGATAAGGGAAAATTTATTGGGGGTACTTTTGGGGGTATCTATAAAAATGAAATATGAAAATATCATTAAATATCAATGTATTTGTTGTTTATGTTTTGTTCCTATTATCGCACCATTTAAATCAATAAATTATCTTGCTTTAAGTAAACCACGTTCTCCTCTTGTGCCGTATTTGTGTCATTGCGGCTTATAATTGCGTCGATTTTGCTCGCGTGTCCGGTGAGATGCCTGGCTGAAAGGTGAGCATATCGACGAACCATTTCGATAGACTCCCAGCCTCCCATTTTCTGCAACGAAGTCTGTTATCAATACAAATTCAACAATCAGCCTTTGTGCTTCATGAGACTCCATCCAGCGGAGCCGTTTATTCTTCGGCTGAGACACTTTTATTATTCGTGCACTATCCGGCATCCCGGCTCAGTAACAAGGATACTCGGAAAAATGCACGTCATGCATGGGGCTGATGGTTCATAATTCACCAATACTGCTTATAAAAATCACAACAAAACCGCAGCAATACCATTTTTACCACCTGCGGCAGGTTGGTGACCTTTCAGTGGTATGTGTGTTGAATGGTTAGCAATTCTTATTAATTTTCCTGTCTGTTTAAATATTAGCAGTCAGATAAAATATAACCAGAAAAGATTAACTATTGTAGTTTGTAACAGTCGGATAAGTGATAAGTTACGGTTATTTTGAATTATTTTTATTGTCTGTGTAATTTTTAGACTTTGCATAAAAAAAAGCCCACCGTTGAGGTGGGCAAAAGGAATGATTAATTATCTCTGAGAGAAACATCATACTCTCTTTACTATATTTAACATGAAAATGTGGAGAAATTATGGAGTATACGTTATCAGGTTATTAAATAACCTATTATCAATACAAAACAATACAGTTCTTTACATTCTCATTATTTTTATGAATACTCCTAAAGAGGTGCTTTAACGTAATGAAATAAACAGGGTAAGTATGAATATATTTGAGCAAACTCCACCGAACCGTAGACGTTATGGTCTTGCTGCATTTATCGGGCTGATTGCTGGCGTTGTTTCAGCATTTGTTAAGTGGGGAGCAGAAGTCCCATTGCCGCCACGTAGTCCGATTGATATGTTTAATGCAGCGTGTGGTCCGGAATCATTAATCAGGGCGGCAGGACAAATTGATTGCTCCCGTAACTTTCTTAATCCTCCGTATATTTTTCTTCGGGATTGGTTGGGACTGACAGATCCAAATTCGGCGGTTTATACCTTCGCCGGGCATGTCTTTAACTGGGTTGGTGTAACGCACATAATCTTTTCGATAGTTTTTGCTGTTGGTTATTGCGTAGTCGCCGAAGTATTTCCCAAAATTAAACTTTGGCAGGGCTTGCTTGCAGGCGCTTTAGCACAACTTTTTGTTCATATGATTTCATTCCCTCTAATGGGACTTACACCACCTCTTTTTGATCTTCCGTGGTATGAGAATGTCTCTGAAATTTTTGGACATTTAGTATGGTTCTGGTCTATTGAAATTATTCGTAGAGATTTACGAAACAGAATTACTCACGAGCCTGATCCTGAGATCCCTTTAGGTTCAAACAGATAACGAATTGAATGATAAAAATGGCGCAGATATAGCGCCATTTTTATAGATCAAAGCCGTGGCTTTATTCTTCTTTTCATACGTCTACATCGCCATTTACTTTCTCCTGGACTATGCAGGTATCAATACGCATACTGGGTAAAACTGAGATTCATAAAGTTTCACATATTTTGGGACAGGGTGTGGAAATGCAGTTATGATGAATTAACTGATTTATTTATATAATGGTATTTATAGTTTGTAATGCGAAGAGTGTAGGCTCAACGTGATGACATAAACCCATGTTGCTCAAGTATCGCCCTGGCATCTGGCGAAACTAAAAAGTTGCAAAGTGGCCTGGCTTTCTCGGTCAGACAGGCAAATCCATAGATAGCAATCGGATTATAAGGTTCAGGTATTTCTATAACTTTTACTGATTCAATTGATTGTAAGCCGGGAGCGTAACTGGCATAACCTATGAACAAATCGGTATAATCATTTTCAATTAGCCACTGCGCGGCTATCACATTTTTTGGAAGAGGTAATGAATTTCTTCCCCCCACCAATGCAACCGCTCGTTGTCTTATTTTTACTCCAACACTACCCATATTTTCAAAAAGCTGGTGAGTGTAATCACCAGCGGGATCACATCCCGCGGTTGATGTCCCGATTCGCAACGTTTCCCTGTTTAATAAAGAATACCAATCGTCATTTTCATTAAGTTTATTCGCCCGAACATACAGGCACAAACGATTATAGGCAAAAGGTTTAATACACAAAGCATGTCCTGTGGCCATTAACACTTGCGGATGAGCCATATTCGCTGATGCAAAAAGATCACATCTCTCACCCGCTTCAATACGTTCCCTCAATATACCTGCTGGACCAAAGTCACAATGAACATTATCATCCTGAAATCCCAATATAAGTGATTTCCATACCTGGCGTAAACTACCCGCAGCAAGTACACGCATTATTCTTCACCTTGATAATTAGTACGGTAAAACTTTCTATACCAGTCATTGGCTATTTTATGCATATCGATATCATTGAATTTTTCAGGATACAGTTTTTTCGCCATCCACAACTCTCCAATACCCATAGCCTCGGGCATCGGATAACCCCATGCTTTTGCATACTCTGGCATCAAATAAACACGATGATTTTTGACAGCATCTATTACCTGCCATTGCGGATTTGACCGTATTTCATTCACCACGCCAGGGTAGCGATTTTGCACAAAAATTACCTGAGGATTCCATGCAATTACTTGTTCCATTGAGACTTGTTTGAACCCTTTAATGGTGGACGCGGCGACGTTTACTGCACCGGCATGTTTCATCATTAATCCTGTGTATTTTCCGGAACCATACGTTGTCAATTCTGGATTAGCCATATAGGCACGAATACGCTTTTCTTCGGGTAGATTCTGCAGCCGCTCACTCACAATATTACGACCATTTTCAGTGGCCTTGATTAACGCTTTAGCCTCTTCAGGCTTATTGATGATATTGCCTATCAGCATAATCCCTTCATATAACCCTTTTACGTAAGCCTGTTCTTCATCAGCCATTGTTGGATTAAGTTTATTCTTCTCTCCCTCGTCATCGTGCCGCAAAGAAATTGCTACTGCTGGAATTCCAAGGCTACTGATTTTGTCGATCATTTCTTGCGGCGCATAATTGGTGACAAAAACGACCTGTGGATGCAAGGCCACCAATTTTTCAGCATCGACATGGGTTAAATCTCCTAATGATGCCTTGCTGACTAATTCTGGTGCAAGACGTGCATAATTGCTGCCAAGTTGCTGTTTCCAGTTTGACATAACACCCACGATTTTATCGGTGGCATTCATCTGCACTAAAAGATTCAAAGTTTGATGTTGAAGTACAACAATACGATCAACTTTGTCGGGTACTTTCACCTCACGACCAATCTGATCGGTGAAAGTTCGTTCAGCTTGCGTAGTAAATGATAAAGAAAGCAAAAAAATCATTAATAAAAACAACTTATTATTTATTTTCATATTCCATCACACTAAAAATCGGTATATAAATGGTTATATACCGAAATGGTAACACCAGTCAGGCGCTGGGAAAAGTGATTCGGGGATATTTTTGATGTGGTTATATGAAGAGAATGTGATTTTTATTTGTTCAGCAGAAACTTTCAATTCAGTTATCTGTAACCCCAAAGACGTATTGCCAGAATAGCAGAGATAAAGGAGTCGTTACGTTGCCGTACCTCATCTATTCACAATCACCTGATGCGATAGAGTATCAGTACCACCAACTTGTCCGTAAACGAATTATATTGATTTCAATAATAACACTGGCGACACTTTTCTCACTATTTCTGGATATTATTCTGGGTTCTTCCAGTTTGTCAGTCAGTGAGTTATGGCACGCATTAGTGCATCCATTTAGCTCTGATACCAGCATCCAGGTCATTGTTTGGGAAATCCGATTACCCTACGCCTTAATGGCTTTGCTGGTTGGCATGGCTTTGGGACTCGCGGGCGCAGAAATGCAGACGATCCTCAACAATCCATTAGCCAGTCCCTTTACACTTGGGGTTTCCTCTGCGGCGGCATTTGGTGCAGCTCTGGCTATTGTCCTGGGGATCGGTATTCCTGGTATATCGGCAACATGGTTTGTTCCAGCAAACGCTTTTATATTTTCTCTTCTGTCAGCTTTATTACTCGATAGCATGTCTCGTTGGCTAAGAATAGCAACTTCGGGAGTGATTCTTCTGGGTATCGCATTGGTATTCACATTCAATGCACTTGTGGCAATGATGCAGTTTATTGCGGATGAGGATACTCTCCAGGGACTGGTATTCTGGACAATGGGCAGTCTGGCTCGTGCATCCTGGAGCAGACTGGGCGTTTTATTAGGCGTGTTTATCATTGTTTTTCTATGGTCATTTTCTCGCTCATGGCAACTTACAGCATTGCGCATGGGAGAAGAGAGGGCTATGGGGTTTGGTATCAATGCTTATCAACTGCGTCTTTCTTCCCTGTTACGTATAAGTTTACTTGCTGCATTGTCGGTAGCCTTCGTTGGTCCGATTGGTTTTATTGGTCTTGTCTCTCCGCATATTTCCCGAATGCTATTTGGTGAGGAACATCGTTTTTATCTGACGGGAAGCACATTAACTGGAGGTCTGGTGCTCTCTCTGGCTTCAATTGCCTCGAAAAGTATTATTCCTGGTGTCATTATCCCGATTGGTATTGTCACATCACTTGTTGGTGTTCCATTATTTATTAGTATTATTCTGCGTTATCGCAGGAGTTTGTTATGAAAGGCCTTTCACTGCATAAATTAAACGCGGGTTATCAGAAAAAAAACGTAATATGTGATCTTAGTTTATCTGAACTTCCTCGCGGAAAAATAACCATCATTCTGGGGCCAAATGGTTGTGGAAAGTCGACGTTGCTACGTGCCCTGGCGGGGCTGAATAAGGTTAGCGGTAATATATTTCTTGATGGGGTCAACCTTATGCAGATGCCATTTTCAGCCCGTGCCGACAGTACAATATTTCTACCACAGTTCTTACCGCATGACGTGCATTTGAATGTGCTGGAATCTATTTTTGTTGCTCTGCGTGCTTCAAAGATAGGGAGCATAGATGAAAAAACACAATCAATAGCTATTCTCAGACAACTAGGAATAGAACATCTGGCCTTTTGTTATCTGGATCAATTATCCGGAGGTCAGCGGCAACTGGTTGGGCTGGCACAATCATTGGCCCGAAATCCATCTATATTACTACTGGATGAGCCACTGAGTGCATTGGACTTAAACCACCAGTTTCATGTTATGGATTTAGTCAGAAGCGAGACAAGGAGTCGCAATATAGTCACAGTTATGGTAGTTCATGATATAAATATCGCATTACGATACGGTGATTATGTCGTCATGCTAAAAAAAGGGAAACTTATTGCCAGCGGAAATCCAGAAGAGGTCATTACGCCAGAGAATCTGGCTAGTGTATATCATATTCGTGGACGGATAGAGCATTGTTCTCAGGGCTTGTTACAACTTATTGTCGATGGTGTTATTCCGGATTAGCAACGCGTATTAAATATTTTTCATCCTGCGCCTTCCGGCGCTTTTCGACACTTTCATCAGTCAGATTGAGTAAACCGGTTTCATCTTTGATGGCAGATTATTTGTATAAAGTATGAGTGCTACCTCGTAATTTGCATAAAAAACGTCCATCAAATGCTATGGATGAGCAGGCTCAGTTTTGATCCCTTGTATAACGGTTTCGATACGTTCTTTTATTTCCTCAAGTTGCTGCTGACGACCTTCAGGTGTTAGTGTCTGATCTTCATTAACGTCCAAAACCCATCGACGAGGAATTAATGCGCCAAAAACAATATCCATTAGCATCCCCGCGCAATTACCCGTGTTTTTAACAGCAATACGCCCTTGAGCTTGTTGAATATCCAGCCATTCTATTAACAGTTCTCTTGAATGAAGCGTTTTAGTGGCATATAAATAGTCTGAAAGCTCTGGAAAAAGAATTGATTCACGTGTCATTAATTTTAAGAGTGCTTCTCTCTCTTTAGCTTCTTCCTGACCTATATCTAATCGGAATATGCGAAACAGAGTTTCATTAATAGGAAGCACCTCGTTTTCCGGTCTTGGAAGATCGAGGAACAGGGTTTTATATTCTTTAATTACTTCAGAAAAAATTTCCTTTTTATTACTGAATACTTCATAAATTGTTCTTTTTGATACTTTTGCCCGACGAGCAATTTCTGTGGTTGAGGTTTGGGCAAAACCAAGCTCAATGAAGGCACTATACGCACCAATAACTATTGCTTTCTTACGCTCATCAAGTCCCGCACTTTTGGGTCTTCCCCGTCGCACCGGTGTACTCACTTCGCTCTTGTTCATCAAAGACATTTACTCCTGTATTCATTTTTGGTACTTGACCAGTACCAAAAATGGTATCACTATACCAACAACATAAGCAATGATCATAACATGGTGTATGAAAACAACCAGGTAACATCACTTCATAAAATACAGGTCCTTATTTATGAGTCGATTAAATAATAGCATCAGCCCCATTCGTGATCCCCAGGTTATACGTGTTCTGGAACGCATGAATAATGAACGTAAACATCCCCCGCAGGAGATGTTTCGCGAAGCTCCTGTACTTGATCCTGAAAAATTTTCCGGTTATGGCTTTTCCATAGCCCCAGAGCAGGGGGAACTTATCTACTTACTGTGCCGGGCAATGAAAGCCACTCGTGTTGTGGACTTTGCAACTTCTGTAGGTATGTCAGCACTCTATTTTGCCGCTGCGATGAAAGATAATGGTGGCGGACTGGTGATTGGTTCTGAAATGGTTCGGGAAAAGGCTGAAGTCGCGTCCCGAAATCTGGCAGAGGCTGGTCTTACGTCTTTTGTTGATATTCGTGTCGGTGATGCGAGAGAAACGCTGAAAGATCTCGGTGGTCCTGTCGATTTTATTCTTATTGATGGTTTCCCTCTTGCTGATGGCCCAAGTCTTGCTCGTCAGGTTACTGAGGTTGTTGCGCCGCAGCTACGAGTGGGAGGATATATATTAAATGATAACGCAGAACCAGATTTTTTATCTTATGTTCGTGATCCACAGAATGGTTTCATTTCTATAACATTACCGATAAAACGAGGTACAGAGTTAGCACTGAAGATAAGTTAAATATAAGTGCGAATGATAAAGTTGAAAAATCATAGTCCTTGTTCATACTGATACTCATCTACTTTTTATCAGAAGTAAAGGGGCATTTATGCCGACGCGCAGAGAGTTTTTAATTAAAAGTGTTGCGGGTGCTTTAATTGTTTCAATGCCTCGCATTGTATTTGCAAACACAAATAACAAAGCAATAAATGCTACAGCTATTACACAAGTTTTTGGTGACGGAGTTCGACTTATTGCGATCGCTGTAGAATTTGAAAAACCTATAAACAAGGAAGAACTTTCAACAATAGAGTTTAGTGTAAAAAATTATCACATCAATAAAACATTTGTCAGCCAGTCAACAGCTTTGGTTGAAGCAAAATCAGGTAAGTACGCGATACTTGAACTGGAACACAGCAAACCACAAAATGAATGGCAAGAAACTATAACGGATCCAACAATACAAAAAGCAGCGCCCAAACAAGGGCAAGGTAAACCTACCTGGGTTGCAGGAGAAAAACTAAACCAAACAATTAAATATAAAGATGCTTCTGCTGTTGTCGTCACACAAAATACTACACTGGAAACTAACGCCGTTTCAAACCTGGTAGTGGATAGTTTTAGACAAGATGAATATAAAGATAAAGAAAGCGGGAAAATACTAAAATATAATTTCTTTATTCCTGAAGAACAAAATAAACCATTACCACTGGTTCTTTTTATGCATGATGCAGGGGCTACCAGTGCACAAGTTACAACGACTCTGTTTCAGGGGTTAGGCGCAGTAATTTGGGCAGAACCTGAAGAGCAAATGAAACGCCCCTGTTATGTTTTAGCTCCTCAATATAATGAAATCATTGCTGATGATGACTGGCGTACCTCAACATTGCTTGATACAACAATAAATCTTGTTCAGTATTTGGTAAAAGAATATAAAATAGATCCTGTGCGTATTTATGTTACTGGTCAGTCAGGGGGATGTATGCTGGCCATCGCCATGAATATTAAATATCCTGATTTTTTCACAGCAAGTTACCTGGTTGCAGGAAAGTGGGATGCGGAACAGGTTGCTCCAATAGCTAAAAACAAATTATGGTTTATGGCCTCAGAGGATGATTCAGGAGCTTTTCCCAGCTTCAACGCGATTACTGAACGTCTTGAGCAATTTGGCGGAAAGGTTTCTCGCGCGGCATGGAATGGCCAGTGGGAGCCTGAGCAATATCGATTTGCTGCCGACACTTTGTTTGAAGAACAAACTAATATCCGTTATACCGTTTTTATAAAAGACAGTGTATTTGATGAATACTCTTCGCGAGAAGGGGCAAGTGGGCATCGTAACACATGGCGTATTGCTTACAGCATAGAACCTATTCGCGAATGGTTATTTAACCAACGTAAACAATAAAAAATAGACCAGACTGTCATCAGGTAACGTGTTGGCAGTCATTTTTGCCGAGAGACAGAATGAAGACATTATTATTTGTAATTCTATTTTTTTCTGCATCTGTATATGCAGATACGGCATCAAAAATGAATTTTGATGAAATACTTACACGCTCTGCTCAAGGAGATGCAGAAGCACAAGCCAGATTGGGGGAAGCATACCTAAATGGAAACTACAATCAAACGGTGAATTACGCTCAGTCTTTTAAATGGTTGACGAAATCAGCAGCCAGCGGAAATCCCCGAGCGAAACTGGATTTAGGGATTTTATATCTTAATGGGTATGGCGTACCGTTTGATTATGCCAAAGCCTTAAGCCTTTTTGAGCAAGCTGACTTAGCGGGAGAAATGAAAGCTGCACGTTATCTTGGGATTATTTATGAAAGAGGATTAGGCGTTTCTCAGGACTATAAAAAAGCAGCGGAATATTATAAGAACGGCGATAAACATAATGATATTACGGCGCAGTATCGTCTGGCGAAACTTTATGAGCAAGGTTATGGTGTAGAGCGCGATTACCAAAAAGCGATAAACCTTTATCTTAAACATATCAACAGAATGGATCATATCACTGCCCCCAGTTTTGTGGCTTTAGGTGATATTTATTCACTGGGATTGGGCGTCGAGAAAAATCCCCAACTGGCTGAAAAGTGGTATCAAAAAGCAATTGATGCAGCTAATACACAGCGTCAGCAGTAGGTGAGTTAATGCTGGCGTACTGAATACACCAGCATTAATCAGGCATGATTATGCGACCAGCCAGACAAGTATTGTTGAACCTTCGAACTCAGAGTTAACGCTTTTTCTTGCGCCCCTGAACAGCCTTAAAACGGGGATTAGATTTACAAATAACATATAGCCGTCCTTTTCGCTTCACAATCTGACAGTCTGGGTGGCGTTCTTTTGCTGTGCGCAGAGAGTTAAGGACTTTCATCATGCCCCCTTTTTCGTGCTAACAAAACGACCAAAACGCTGGGTAAATCGCGCCACATTTCCTTCTGATGAAACGGATCTCAGTTTCCCGGTATAGAACGGGTGTGATTTTGAAGAGACATCAATCGTTACATACGGATACGTTACGCCATCCAGTTCAATCTCACGGTCTGTTTTGATAGTGGAGCCAATTTTAAAGTACTCATCAGCACTGGTGTCGTGGAACACCACGGTACGATATTCAGGATGGATATTTTGTTTCATTACTTCTTCCTGTTACGTTATAACATAACAATAAAGATACATTCTCGTCCAGATAATTTCAACAAAATCCTATGACCACCTGGATATGCGGGATTCCTGCAGCTAACCGAACGTGCCGGAAGTGAGAGATGTTGTTGGCTATCGTTGGTAACGGCACTATTCAGCAGCCGAACTGCTGATTTACGACGCGACCCGCGGAGCAGTATGAAAGCATTTGAGAATGTGGGTAAGCTCTGCTTTACCGGCTGATTATTTATCACACAGCCAAAGTAGCAATTTAGTGAACCAACATGCGCATTGGGTAACTAAAATGCTGACTCAATGCGCAATCTCTTTCAGTGCGGCACAAATACGGTTTTTTTAAGCTTCCCTTTGAAACAGTACAAATACCTCTCCCACAGGCATAGCTATTATGAAGGAGGTAGAATATACATATATTAAATATCACCTAAGGGAATTGTTTTTTGATGTAATTAATAGAAGTGGAGGAATAAATAGGCATATTCTACAATTGCAACAAAAACAACAATATTAATCAGTTTATTACTGATTTCCTGTATCTTATTCTCTTTCATTGGTATTTCCTCGCTTTAAAAAGAGCGCACCTCATAAGCGCCTTGTATATAGATAGCGAGTTTGGTCAACCAATTTTTTGAGGTGTATCACAAATTTGAAAAGATGTATTACATCAATTATTACTAATCGCACAAAAGTGATCCATATTCGACACCTGAAATTGGCCCTGAAGATTACTCTGCTCTTCTTGTAATATCCCCGCGTAATTGTGCTATTCACATTTAGAGAGCACCGTATTTACAGCCCGCAGAGGCTGTATTTTCGCCGTAAGGGCAAGTCATGGAATCGATGCTCATGATAAACAGTCAGTTACTATTTACTTATAGATTTCAGCAACACCATGCAGTTTGTTATTCCCAGTCGTAGACAGGATTTTGAACGACGTTGCTCCTTGCTCATCAGCTTTACGAGAAAGCGCATTTGATACCTCATCAAGCGTCAGGGCATTACTGACTGAAACTACACCAATCTTTTCTTTGCCATCTGCATGACGAATCTCCTTAGCAGCAGATGCGGTATTTACCGAAATGAATCCCATGAATAATGCAGTAATTAGTAGTGCTTTCATATCTGATACCTGTTTTGAACGATATATTTGGAAGTTGACGAATATCAGGAGGAGCCTCCTCCTTCTTGATATGTAAATATACAGTTCTAAGCTGTCATAAGACTGACTGTCATATGACAACGTTGTCAGATTTTTGATTTTTTTGAATACAGATTCAGGTCGTTAATAATGCATTCCGGTTCTTCAGTAAGGGGCATATTGTTTATATCGAAAACCCCATCATTTTTTTGTGGATTATCACTTTGCAACTCTGCAAACAGAGGGGTGAGATCCTGCTGTGCTTCTCCTCGCTCTGCGACCAGTTCGAACGTTTTATTTTTTGCTGCATCGTTGCTCAGAGCAGTTACCAGAACCTGGGCGATTTGTTCCCGGGAGATAACACCATCTTCCGGTGTTCCCGCATGGCGTCTATCCCCCTGAAGCATAACGATTCTGTGCTCATCATCATTGTTGTAATCAAACCAGCCGGGTCTGACGATAGTGTAGGTATGCCCACTGGCTCTGACCAGGCGTTCAGCTCGTCTTTTCCAGTCATGAACTTCAGTACGTTGATTCCAGCTACTGAGGCGCTCAGTAACGCCAATTGTTGTCATCAGGGCGATGCGAACAGGTGTAGCCATGAATCTTCGCAAAATGTTACGTACACCGCCGTAATCTATCGCTCTGGCACCAATACGTCCCTGACCATCGGAGCCAAGTGTAAAAATGATGGCATCAATATCTTTCGGTAAATCGGTGAGTGTTTCAGGTATTGAAACATCGCCATAGAAAATATCTGTTCCACGAGGGAGTAATTTGATTTTCCGCCGATTCCTGACCAGAGCCACGGGCTGATGGCCCATTGCAATAGCAGTATTCACAACATGAATGCCAATGCTTCCTGTCGCTCCTGCAACGAGTATTTTCATGATAAACCTTCTGATAATTCAGCCTTATTTTCGATACAGCCAGAATATCAATTATCATTATTGTCAATAATGGGGCTAAAATGATTGTGTCTATGAACACCCTTCATGAGTGCGTTTTGAAGGGAATGCTTCTACAAGGAAATTGCCAATGCTCAAAGAAAACTTCAACGAATTGCAAATATTTCTTGTGGTGGCAAGGGAGCGAAGTTTTACCAAAGCCGCGGGCAAACTCGGTGTTTCTCAGTCTGCTCTCAGCCATGCGATTAAGGCGCTGGAGGAAAGGCTAAATATCCGCCTCTTAACCCGAACTACCCGCAGCGTGGCTCCCACGGAAGCAGGGGAGAGAATAATTGCCTGTCTTGAGCCTCGTATTGACGAGCTTGAACAGGAGCTGGAATCACTTATTCAACTGAACGGCACGCCCTCCGGGAATATTCGTTTATCTGCCGGGGAACATGCTGCGCGCAGTCTGGTCTGGCCGAAGCTAAAACCGTTCCTCAGGGAGTATCCCGAAATCAATGTTGAACTGGTGGTAGATAACGGTTTTGTCGATATTGTTGAAGGCCGCTTTGATGCCGGGATCCGTCTGGGTGAAAGTGTGGATAAAGATATGATTGCCGTGAAGATTGGACCTGATATGCGGATGGCCGTGGTGGGAGCACCGGCGTATTTTGCGGCTAATTCCTTACCAGAAACGCCTCACGATCTACAAAATCATCAGTGTATCAATATGCGTTTGCCAACTGCCGGTGGAATTTATCACTGGGAGTTTGAGCGAGAAGGCAAACCGTTACGGGTCAGAGTTGATGGGCAACTGACGTTTAATCTGCTGCCAGAAAGAATTGATGCAGCATTATCAGGATTTGGTATCGCCTGTGTTCCCGAAAACTCGGTTCAGGATTATGTAAAGTCAGGCGAACTTATTCAGGTTTTACAGGAGTGGTGTCCTTCTTTCCCTGGATATTATCTTTACTATCCCAGCCGTAAGCAGCACCCGCCTGCTTTTGCGCTGTTGATCGATGCACTTCGCTACTCGGAATAACGGGTCCGCATTTTGCTGTGGACCCGTTTGGGCATCAACGACCTACGCGTGCCTGGTGCTCAGGCGAGTAACGTTCACCGACGATTTTAATTGTTTCCAGTGCCTGGGTTATCTGCTGTGTATCTTTCTGCGAAAGAATAATGTCGACAGCGCCCAGGTTTTCTTCCAGCCGGTGCAGTTTAGTGGTGCCCGGGATGGGAACAATCCACGGTTTTTGTGCTAACAGCCAGGCCAGTGCAATTTGGGCAGACGTTACCCCTTTCTCTGCAGCCAGCTCACCCAACAACGTGACCAGTTTTTCATTGGCTTCAATGGCTTGTGCAGCGAAACGCGGTACGGTGCTGCGGTAATCATCCTTACTAAAAGTTGTCCCTGGTTTAATTGACCCCGTCAGAAAACCTTTACCTAATGGGCTGAATGGCACAAAACCAATTCCCAGCTCCTCCAGCAACGGCAGAATTTCCTGCTCAGGCTCACGCCACCACATGGAGTATTCGCTTTGCAGGGCGGTGACAGGTTGTACTGCATGTGCACGACGAATGGTTTGCGCACCCGCTTCGGACAGACCGAAATGTTTGACTTTACCTTCTGCGATAAGGTCTTTCACCGTTCCAGCAACGTCTTCAATCGGGACATCTGGATCGACACGGTGTTGATACAACAGGTCAATAACATCTGTCTTCAGACGGCGTAATGATCCTTCAACGGCTTCACGGATATGTTCCGGGCGGCTGTTTAAAATCTGCTGCTTATTATCATCACCGAAGGTAAAGCCAAATTTAGTGGCAATCACCACGCGGTCACGAAACGGTTTTAAGGCTTCGCCAACAACTTCTTCATTCAGATACGGACCATACACTTCGGCGGTATCGAAGAAGGTAACGCCACGTTCAACGGCAGCGCGAATGAGTTCGATAGCCTGACGGGTATTTGTTGCCGGACCGTAGCCGTAGCTCAAGCCCATGCAACCGAGTCCAAGGGCGGAGACTTCGAGTCCGGATTTACCCAGATAACGTTTTTGCATTGAATGAATACCTCTTTTATCGCGGCTTAAACATCAAGTTTGCGGCCAGTCAGCCATTCCACCATTGCGGGATCGCGGTGAGAGAAGAACGCGCTGGTTGCAGTATCAAGGGCAGTAATCTGCAGCATATCTTCAGGACTGAGTTCAAAATCAAGAATGTTAATGTTTTCTTCCATGCGTTCTTTTCGTACTGATTTCGCCAGCGAAACGATGCCTCGTTGGTAGATCCAGCGCAAAACAACCTGACCCACGCTTTTGCCGTATTTCTTGCCTATTGCCGCCAATACAGGATGCTGGAACAGACCATTTTTACCTTCCGCAAACGGTGCCCAGGCTTCTGGCTGAATACCACGACTTTGCATCCACGGAACGGCCTGTAATTGCTGGTTGAAGGGGTTAACTTCAATCTGGTTCACCGCCGGAACGACTTTATTAAAGGCGATAAGGTCAGCCAGTCGGTCAGGGTGGAAGTTACTGACGCCAATAGCGCGGATCTTGCCTGCCTGTTGCAGTTCTTCCATGGCGCGCCAGGCACCGTGGACATCGCCGTATGGCTGGTGAATCAAATACAGGTCAACGTAATCAAGTTGCAGTCGATTCAGTGAGCGTTCGAACTGGGCTTTGGCACCTTCGTAATTCGTATCCTGCAACCAGAGTTTAGTGGTGACAAAGAGTTCGTTACGCGCAATACCACTTTGTTTTAGCGCATTCCCAACCTGGGTTTCATTCTGATATGAAGCGGCGGTATCAATCAGGCGATAACCGGTGTCAATAGCGTCAATAACCGCTCTTTCGCATTCGGCGGCATCTGTCATCTGAAATACACCAAAACCCAGCAAGGGCATTTCAATACCGTTGTTCAGTTTTACAGTTTGCATGGTGTTACCTCCCGTTATTGTTCACGGGAAGCATAACGTAAAGGGAGTGATGAGATTAGACGGAAGGATTTGTCAGGGGCTATGAACAAAATTCATTAATCCGCCAGAATGCAGATTTGAATGGCCTCGTAACCAGGTGGGTCTATTTTATTAATGAATTATCTGCATAAGTGAAATCACAATTTGCATACTAATCGGGAGTTGTATTTTAACTTAGAATAATGATCCATACGTGATGGAGGTGCTTACCGTGGAATTTTCTGTATTAAGCAACAATCTTAAAATGCCGATGGTCGGTTTTGGGGTTTTTCAGGTTACCGATAAAGAAGAGTGTAAACAGTCGGTGTTGAGTGCTATCCGGACAGGTTATCGTCTTATCGATACTGCTGCGGTATACGGTAATGAAGATGCTGTCGGTGAAGCGGTTCGTGAGGCCATTTCGGAAGGTCTTTGTACCCGAGAGGAATTATTTATTACCTCAAAACTTTGGGTACAGGACATGGTCGATCGCGATACAGCAAAAGCAGGAATCGAAGCATCGTTAAAAAAATCGGGCCTTGAATACTTTGATCTCTATTTATTGCACCAGGCAATGCGCGATTATTTCAGTGCGTGGCGCGCCCTGGAAGAGGCTTATGATGAGGGGAAACTGAAAGCGATTGGTGTTTCCAACTTCTATCCTCATGTATTAGCAAATTTTTGTGAAACTGTCAGAGTAAAACCAATGGTAAACCAGGTGGAACTGCATCCCTATTTTGCTCAACCTGAGGCGCTGGCAACGATGAAGTACTATAATGTGCAGCCTGAAGCCTGGGCTCCATTAGGCGGTGGAAGACATAAGCCATTTGAAAACAAAATGCTTCAGAGTATTGCAAATACTCACCAGAAATCGATTTCTCAGGTAATCCTGCGCTGGAATATTCAACGAGGCGTAGTTGTTATACCGAAATCGACTCATCAACACCGTATTGAGGAAAATTTCGCCATCTGGGATTTTTCCCTGACAGATGAAGAAATGGAACAAATTAGTTCACTCGATTTAGGCTATGTTGGCGAATCCGTAAAACATTTTAATCCTGAGTTTGTTCGTGGTTGTCTTGGCGTAAAAATACATGACTGATTTTAGTATTTGTTGAGCTATATCATTTGGATGAGGATGTTTTATCTGAGCGTACAGGCTTTATTTTATAAAGTAGTCACATTCAGACAATATGGCTTTTAGCCAGTGCTTTAAGGATATGATCCTTAAATTATTAATCATTTCACAATGAAGAGGCACGTTATGAAAACTATTGGTTATGCTGCACTCTCTGCCGACGCAAAGCTGGTTCCTTATCATTTTAAACGTCGTGAGTTACGTGACAATGATATTGCTATTGAAATTCTTTATTGTGGCGTTTGTCACTCAGATTTACATACAGTTAATGGCGACTGGGGGCCACAACCTTATCCGTTAATTCCGGGGCACGAAATTGTTGGTGTCGTGAGAACAGTGGGGCAGGGGGTTAAAAAATATCAGGTAGGTGATCATGTTGCCGTTGGCTGTATGGTCGATAGCTGTATGCACTGCGACCAGTGTGAGCAGGGCGAAGAGCAGTATTGCCGCCACGGGATGACGCCAACTTATGGTGCTAAGGATCGGATTAGCGGCGAAATCACTCAGGGAGGCTACTCCAAACATATTGTGGTACGTGAGGAATTTGTCCTGCGGATCCCTGAAAATATGGATTTAGCGAAAACCGCGCCGATTCTCTGTGCAGGTATCACCACGTTCTCACCATTACGTACCTGGAATGTTGGCCCTGGCAGCCGTGTTGGTGTTATTGGGTTAGGCGGATTAGGCCATATGGCGGTAAAACTGGCCGTTGCGATGGGGGCTGACGTTACTGTGATTAGCCGGACGAAAAGCAAAGAGGATGAGGCAAAATCGCTCGGTGCAAAAGGCATTCTCCCGTCTTCAGACCCCGAGGCATTACAAAGCTCAGCCTGCGCATTCGATTTGATTATCGATACAGTTCCCGTTAAACACGACCTGAATATCTACACCCCATTACTAGATATTGATGGTTCATTAGTTATTGTTGGCCAGGTTGGTCCTGTGGAAGAACCTTCAACGATCCCTCTGATTATGGGGCGTCGCCGTGTTGCAGGTTCACTCATCGGTGGTATTGCAGAAACACAGGAAGTGCTGGATTTCTGCGCGAAGCATAATGTCTATCCCGAATGTGAAATGATCAATATTGATCAGATAAACGATGCTTTTGCCCGCCTTGCAAAAGGGGATATGGCGCATCGTTTTGTCATTGACATGGCTTCACTGAATGGCTGAGTAACGGAGTAATTCAGAGCAGCGATTCTTTATATTTACCAATAAATCACAAAATTGAACCGCTGCTCTGGTGAAACTCCTTTTACGCGCAACAACGATGAATGCCATCAAATCATGAAGATTCTTTCGTGCCTCTCATTGCGGAAAGGAAAGAGTATCAGTTTGTATCCTGATGTGACGGAATATGGGAAGTCCCAACATAAAGGGAGCGCGAGTCAGCCCCCTTTGCTTAATTAATCAAGTTTTTTGTCATGAATGAATTTACTGACCAAATCAGCGATTTGCACATTATTCAGGTCAGAGAACGGGAAGTGGGTATTACCTTTTATCCCTACTTCAGGCAGATGCGTCACCGTCACATCCCCACCATGCTTGTTAACCACGTCACGCCACGTACGCGCCATTGCCAGGCGTACTCGCCAACTGTCCTGCGCGGGCATGGCTACAGGCTTATCCGGTATGTTATCGCCGTAAATAATCAGAATCGGGATTTTAGTCAGCGCCATAAACTGCTCCATTGGCACTGGTTCACCCTTCAGCGTGTCGAACGCACTTGGCATAGGGGGTGGGAGTTCTTTTTCCGGGAACACAAAGCCACTTCCTGGCTCGAAGGCGACAATGGCTTTTACCTTGTTGTTTTTTATCGCGGTATACCAGCCTGGACCACCACCCTGAGAGTGAGTGAAGAGGATTGCCGGACCTGATTTATCTACTACGGCAGACATCGCATCAGAGATGACATTGACATCAAACGGCCCTGTATTCGGGGTCATCTGGCGGAAATACTGATTCAGTGCCTCTTTGTCGTGGGAAAACTGGACGCCTTTAAAATACGCTGGCCACACGCCAACACGGAACTGGTTAAACCACATCTGCTCATCGGGTTTTGGTGTAACCGTACTTTCTACAGTGGTACGTCCGGCATCACCCCGACGCGGCTGATCGACAATATACGTGGAGAATCCGCGACGCAGGAATATGTTCTGGAATCCTTCACGACCATCCGGCGTACTTTCCCAGGTACGGGAAGATTGACCTGCGCCGTGTAGCATAACGATGGGATATTTATGCGGATTCTCCGGGATTTGGTAGAACACTGACGCATGATCGCCATGATAAGTTTGCCCCGCCGAGTCCAGCGGCTTTTTCGCATCAAATGTTCCTGGCTCGGTGATGATGGTGCCCCCGGCAGAAAAGCTTCCTTGTTCCTGAATGACCAATGGTTCGGCAGAGACCGACTGCGCCGCCAGACCTCCTGCCATCATGCAGATAGCCAGCGTTTTTAAGACAGTTTTCAAGATTACATCCTCTGTTATGGTTGCCGTTCAATCATATCTGAGTTACCAGCGTTAATTATTTTGCCCCCTTGATTGCCTCTATTTGGCAGATTCATGAATGCGGATGATGAATCACATATGTTCTCTGATCAGGGGGCCAGTCTGCATGGCGACCTTCTCTATTTGCTTTCAATCGCTTTTTGCAGTGCCTCTTCAGATCTTGTGGCCGCATCATGGTCACCATGTTCACGCAGAACCTGTGCCAACTGCCGTAACTGCGCTGCTGTCAGGCCAACTCTCATGCTTGCTCGCGTATGTGACAACAATTGGGCTTCAATGCCTGGCGTGGCTGCTAATGCGCCAACTGTTGCCAGTTCACGGCTTTGCCAGTCGAGGTTATCGCGGGCGAAAATGTCCCCGAACAGATGCGTTTGCAGGAATTGATTTATCGTGGGCGCAAAATCAAACAGTGGTCCCTGGACAGGCGCTCCTGCGATTTTAGTCTGGTTTGCGATACCGACACGGCGAAGCTCATCCCCGACGGGAACCGGGGCGATTGGCTCTTTACCTTCAATGTCTTCGATGCCACGTTGTTTACGTGCTTCGACGACTTTCATCAGCTCATTCAGAGCATTCAGGCTGCGGGGGAATCCGGTATAGGCATAGAGCTGGATGAGAATTTCTTTAGCTTCGTTTATCGTGAGTCCTGCATCAAGTCCCTGATTAAGTGCTGCATTCAGCTTATCCATCTGACTGCTGGCCATTGAGGCGGCAATCAACGGGATGGCCTGCTGGCGAGCTGAAAGCGTATCTGAAACCGTGTATTCATGATTCATTTTGGTAGCTCCTTTATTGATGAGCGCAGCATTTGCGGTAAGCGCAAAACCAAAGGTTAGCAGTACCGCTGCCGTTAATATCTTAATGGGCGTGGTATTGTTCATCTGTCACTAACTCCTTCCAGTTAACGCTTTTGCCATCCACCACGCCGGTTATTGCCAGATGTGTCATCGCGCTACCGGGGGCTGCGCCATGCCAGTGTTTGACGCCCGCCGGGCAAGAGACAACATCGCCAGCACGGATCACCTGTACCGGCTGGCCTTCTTGTTGGGTGAGCCCAACACCAGCGGTCACAATCAGCCGCTGACCAGCCGGATGAATATGCCAGGCGGAGCGAGCGCCTGGTTCAAAGGTGACATAAGCCGCGGAAACACGGATGTCGTTGTCTGCGTTGAACAGCGGATCAACCCGGACACGACCGGTAAAGTTCTCCGCTGATCCGTACACCGCATTCTGGCTTCCGGCGGGAGCAATATGGACAGCGGCATTTTGCTCCACTGCCCAGGATGAAGCGGTGAAGAGTGGCAGTAGTAACCCGAGATAACGTAACTGTCTGATCATGCAAAGCGTCCTTATCTACGATGATGGAGGGGATGCAATGATTCTAATCAGCGTGACATGTCGTCAGGCTGACGCCTCCCTGACAATTTTGTCAGTTAACGCTGCACCAGACTCAGTGCCTGAAGGCGAATGCCCGCTGTTTTATTTGCTTGCATCGCAAAGGTGAGGCCAAATGTATTGATGCCACCTTCACTACGGGCAAAGGCATCTCCCCGGTGCATAATAGCGACGGCGCGCACAATCGACAGACCCAACCCATGATGGGCATCACTTCTTGCCCGGGAGGTGTCGATGCGATAAAACCGCTCAAAAAGCCGGTGTAAGTGCTCAGGTGCTATCGGATCGCCCGGATTGGAAACTTCAACACAGGCCTGATTATCTCTTTCGCTTAACCGCACGGTAATCGTGCTATTGGAGGGGGAATGTCTTGCGCTATTTTCCAGTAAATTGGCCAGTGAGCGGTGGAACAGCCGCCGATCGATAAGCGCAGTGACATCGCCTTCAACATCCAGCGAAAGCTGTTTTTCTGTAAAAGAAGGCTCGACATATTCTGCTGTCTTAAGGGTTTCTTCTCGCAAGGAGACTTGTTTAAGCTGAGACGCATGTTCCCCCGCGTGGGCATGAGACAGGAACAGCATGTCATTGACAATAGACGTCATACGTTCAAGCTCTTCCAGATTCGAGCCCAATAATTCTTCCAGTTCTTCATAAGATCGTCGTCGTGATAGCCCCAGTTGCGTTTGGCCAATCAGGTTAGTCAGCGGCGTGCGAAGTTCATGAGCAACATCAGCATTAAAACTTTCAAGTTGCCGCCAGGCGATTTCCTGGCGCTCCAGCACGCCATTAAATGATGAGGCCAGTTGCTGCAACTCTTCGGGCAAGGCTCTGGCATCCAGTCGCTGACTATGATCCCCTGGTGCGAGATGTTGCGCCTGCTTACTGAGCATTCCCACCGGACGCAGGCCAATCTTTGAAACAACGTAGCCCAGCAGGGCGACGATCGCTACGCCCAGAGCAGTAATGATCAACAGTGTCCGCGTAAAGGCATTGAGCGTGCCCATGTACGGCGTGGAGTCAATGGCGACCACATAACGTAACTCAGGTCTTTCACCGTTTGCCGGAATCGTTTTCACTAACAGAAACAGCGAGCATGCGCCCTCTGATGCGCCGGGTACTTTATTAAATCCCTCCCGCAAAGAAGACCACTGAACTCCCACTGGCGGTATTCCTCCCACGCTGAAACGCGGGTTATCGCTGACTATCCAGTAGCGCACGCGCTCACCTTCGGAACTGGCTAATACGGTGAATTTATTGGCAAGCGTGGACCAACCGTCGGCTGAGGTTCGAGCGGTGATCCACGGACTCATCAATGATTCCCTGAACAACAGTTCGTTGTGCATCTGTTTTTGTAAGGAATCATGCAAAGAGCTTCTGAGCAGGATGCCAATAACGGAAACAATCAGCAGCGCGGATAAGGCAAACATCAGCGCCAGGTGGACAGAGATGGAACGCTTGAGCATGCTTATCCCCTTTATTTACTCAGGCCGGACTTCGAGGACATACCCCATGCCGCGAACGGTATGAAGCAACTTAACGTCGAATGGGGCATCAACTTTGGCGCGTAAACGTTTAATAGCGACTTCAACCACATTGGCATCACTATCAAAATTCATGTCCCAGACTTGTTCGGCAATCATCATCTTTGACAGGATCTCCCCTTGATGGCGAGCGAGCAAACTCAACAGGGAAAACTCTTTCGCGGTTAGTTCCAGTCTCGTTCCTCCGCGAAATACCCTGCGCGCCAGTAAGTCGAGATGCAGATCCTGAATATGAAGCTGAGTGATGTCTGCGCCATCCGTAGGGCGGCGACGCACCAACGCCTGAATACGCGCCACCAATTCAATGAGTGAAAAGGGCTTAGGGAGATAATCATCTGCTCCCAGACGCAGCCCTTTGACGCGTTCGTCGACCGATCCCCGTGCTGACAGCATCAGTACGGGGGGCTGTTTCCTGGCCCGGACGCCTTCCAGTACCTGATAACCATCCATTCCGGGTAGCATCACATCAAGAATTATCGCGTCGTAGTCTAATTCCAGCGCATAATGAAGCCCTTCAGCGCCATTGGCAGAAATATCAACGATGAACCCTGATTCTTTTAATGCACGGCTGATATATGTCGAGGTTTTCTCTTCATCTTCTATAAGTAAAAGGCGCATAATATTTATCCCGCTCCATTAATGATTTTAGGGCACTGGTTTATTTATCGAGTCCTTTATCGTGTAACCACGATGCCATTATCCCGGCAATCTCCTGATTATTCTTTTCCGCCATCAGGAAATGAGAATTGCCTTTGATGCCAATATCAGGGAGATGGACAAGGGTAGCATCTCCACCGTGACGGTTGATGGCCATAACAAATTGCTTTGCCATTTCATATTCACTTCTCCATTTATCCGGGCCAACGGCCGTATCCGGTTTTTCAGCAATAAAATCGCCATAATAAATAATGATTGGGATCCGCGTGAGTTTGAGAAACTCGTTCATGGGAACTCCCATCGCGGAAGCGCTCAAGGGGGCAAATGTGGTTTTCACCGGGGATGGCATCTCATTTTCCGGGAAGATAAATGGTGTTCCACCTGGCTCATAAGCAACAATAGCTTTTACATTGTCGGTATAAAAGGGGGTTCTCCAGCCAATAGTGCCGCCCATCGAGTGAGTGATTAAAATACCCTGGCCAATTTTTTCAAATAACTGAGCAAGTGTTTTCGCATTCAGCTCATTATCAAGTTCTCCTGAGTAGGGATTCCAGGAACGCTGGAATGCTTCAATACTTTCAGGATTGTCAGGAAACTGCGAATTTTTAAATACGCCCTGTTCATTGCCAACACGGGACAACAGAAAAAATGTCTTGTCGGCATACATAGGATTGCCCGCCCAGGGATTTTTACCCGTATCATCTTTGGTTGATAAACCGGCTTCACCCATACGGGGTTGGTCAACGAGATAAACACTATAGTTTTTTTTCAGGAAAATATTCTGGAATCCATCGCGTCCATCTGGTGTACTTTCCCATGTTCTTTTGGTTTGTGCCCCGCCATGCTGGAAGACCAGAGGATATTTATGTGTATTTACCGGAATTTGGTAGAAGACGTAAGCATGATCGCCATAAGCTGTCTGACCATCAGGAGACAGAAAATTTTGTTCTGAAAATGTGCCTGAATGTTTTACCGTTGTACCACCTACAGTAAAGCTTCCCTGGGTTTGTAATACAATATGCGGTTCTGCACTTTGGCTCTGAATGTTGTGCATTGCGCAACCAGAAACAGAAAATATCAGTCCGGACAACAAAACATTACCGACCGTTTTTTTGAAGGAAGTTTTATGGCTCATATATTATCTCTGATGTTTTATTATGGCTTCAAATAGTGCTCCAGGTATTATCCAATACCTGTCATCATTGCTACGAGAGGCATCGTAATAAGTGACACCAGTGTGGTTAACGTTGCACCTTTAAGAGCTAACGGATAAATTTTTTTATTTAACATCTGAGCTAATAAGGGAGTTCCGGCACCAGTCGGTGTCGCTACCGCAGCCAGCAGGACACCCAGTAATAGCCCATTTGTAATGAATAACTTCATTATTAATATAATGACAAGCGGAATAATGACCATTTTAAAAAAAGTGAATACCCATACTTTTACATCCTTAAAAACAGATTTCCATTCGATGTCTAACAGGAATGAGCCAATCAGTAGCATTGAAACCGGGCCAGTTATTGCGCCCAGCATTTTGATTGGTTGTGCAATGACGTAAGGAATGTGTATATTTGAAATATATAAAATCAAAGCAAGGATACAGGCAATAATCCCTGGGTTGATGACGTTTAACATATTTCTCAAGCTAAGCGCTTCAGCATTTCCACTCTGGTCTTTCATGCAGTAATAGCCATATGAAAAGAATAATAAGTTATATGGGAGTAAAAACACAGTGATATAAATCATGGCTTCAGCGCCATACAATGAATATATCATTGGGATCCCCATCATGGAAATATTGGTAAATGTTGTCATAACAGTAACCACACCATGATATTCTCTTTCATATCGTAAAACTCTTGCCAGTATACGGCTGCAAATAATCAGTAAAATAGGCGCAGTAAATGCAGATGCAAGGACGATGGAAAGTTCTTTTCCGGAAATATGTGGTTGGTCAGTGGTTATCCCGGAAAGTATAATGGCTGGCATCGCAAAGTTAAAAACAAGAGATGTGAGTTGGGGAGTGTTTCCTGGTGTAATGACTCCCACTTTACGAGCTATAACGCCAACGCCAATAAGAAGAAAGAAAATGATAAGTTGCTCAAGTGTCGCCATATTAATATCCTTGCCATGGTATATATAATAATTATTAACCCGGAAGCTGTGAATTTTATTTGTTGAACTGTTATAAGTGACTTATTTTATACGGGGTATATCACAACCGCTTAAGTCAGGTTGAGTATAGCAACATATTTATGTGCATTTGAGAGAGCTTTACCGATAGGGTTAATCAGCCTGATTCATAAATCAGGTCAGGGAAAGGGTCTGCGTTCTCTCATTTCAACCACCGACAACAGAAAACGCGATTGTCAGGGGCGTTTCCTGACAAAAATGTTATTTAGCGGTCATGATGCTGACAGTTTTTTCTCTCTACCCTGTGTCTGAATGTTCCATCTCGCTTGCCTTATGAACACGCATTTTTATCGGGAGAAACCATGAAATTGACTCTTTTAAGTGCAATGCTGATGACGGCGGTAGTCGGTATCACCTCAGCCAATGCAGCAGATTACAAAAAGAACCCATTTACTCTCGTTTATGACGGGGCTATCACCGAGAATGTCGCAGGTAAGGTCAATATCCATCCGGTGAAATATGATCTCCATGGCATTCAAATTGCAGCAAATGTGTATACACCGGCTAACTATGATCCTGCGAAAAAATATCCGGCAATCGTGGTGGCTCACCCTAATGGTGGCGTAAAAGAGCAGGTTGCCGGGTTATATGCCCAACGCCTGGCAGAACACGGATATATTACCATCGCCGCCGATGCTGCTTATCAGGGGGCCAGCGGAGGTCTGCCGCGTAACGTAGACAAGCCCGCAAATCGTATTGAAGATATCCACGGCATGGCTGACTTCATCAGTCAGTATCCCGGTGTTGATAGCACCCGTATTGGCTTGCTGGGGATTTGTGGAGGAGGCGGCTATTCACTTGTTGCCGCTGAGACGGATAAACGCTTCAAATCGATTGCCACCATTAGCATGTTTAATTCAGGTCTTGTGCGGCGTAATGGTTTTCAGAATTCACAGTTGGATATTATCCAGCAGCGGCTCCAGCAGGCTTCTGACGCACGCGCTCAGGAAGCAGCCGGAGGTGAAGTGCTTTACTCCGGTGATGCCAACCTGACTGATGAACAGATCGCTAAATTGCCATTTGCTTTGTACCGACAGGGCTACGAGTATTACTGGAAAACGCACGCACATCCAAATTCAACGTTTAAATACACCACAAGCAGTTTGCTGGATCTGATGAGCTTTGACGTGACAGACCATATCGATCTCATCAATCAACCACTGCTGATGATTGCCGGTACAAAAGCGGATACGTTGTACATGACTGAAGATGCATTCGCTAAAGCCACAGGTACGAAAAACAAAGAACTCTTCCTGATCGATGGCGCTACCCATATTGAGACCTATTGGGTGCCTGAATACGTTGACCAGGCGACGCAAAAATTAGACGTTTTCTTTGATAAGAATATTTAATTAACCTCCGATGCTCTCCAGCAGGCTGGGGAGCATTCGCGCACTCTTCGTCGCTGGGAATAAGGACACAGGTACTAAATTTTCCAATACAGGCTAATGTGAATAATGTCGATGCTTTATATCAGGAAGTTTATATACTCAACAAAGAAACATTGAGCATCAAAATAGCGTCAGCCTCGCCTGTACAAAGAGAAGACTGACGCCTGAATAATGAGAAACAAATTCTGTTCTGATTATAAGAATTTAAACTTTAAAATCTGAACATGATTCATGACTTCGTTGGTTGAGGATATCCCGTGCTGAATCGGCCATTATCATGACTGCGCCAGCCAGCATCAGGGTATCCTTCAACACCAGACGACCGGCACCGGATAAATAAGGAAAACCATGATGAGCATCCCCCAGTGCGGGCACCCAGGCTTCAGGTGTGGTGATTAAAAATGAGAGTGTTACCAGAGGTGTGGCAAATGACATCAGTCCTCCCAATAAACCCAACCACCGGTTAACAGGGTTAGCCAAAACCAGTAGCGCAATCATCACCTCCACGACGCCAAGGCCATTGGAAAAACCATAGGTATTATTGGTAATTTGCCATGCCCGGGCTTCTGGCTTGTATTCGCCTTCGTGAGTCAGATACTGTTTGTAGTCTTCCGGATGTTCATAGAAGAACGACATTAACGGACTGTTCGCGACGAATGGTGTAATGCTGTCTGCCTCGTAAGGGGCAAACTTTAATAACCCAATCCACATAAAAACAATCGCAATGCTCAGTCGAATCAATGTCAGGCCAACTTTATCCCCCCGACTTAACAGGTGCAGGTATTTTTCCATTGTAAACATCCTTATTTATACAATACTGCCGTTGCGGTTGAGTTATTATCAATTCGCATTGAGGTGACTTTCCATGATGAAGCATCGTATTTTCTGGCAATATCGGCAATGGCATCCTCCAGAACTGTTGGTGAGGCTGATATTGACGAGACGCTGACATGTTTCAGAACTATTTTGTCATCTGCATTGGTGTAAAAAGCCATAACGCCAGATAATAGCGTTGCAAATAAAACAGTTTTTTTAAACATATAAAATACCATCAATGAAGTGATTAAGAAGTTATAGAATAAGCAAAAGCTAATAAAATGCTTTTCTCTGAGACGCCAGAATATTTGTCCTGGCGTCTGATTTTTGGGTTATTTGACTAATGAAAATAGATCATTGAGCGATTCGCTCATCGACGGGTGAGTAAAAATCTGATCGCGTAATACGCTATAAGGCAGTCCGGCATCCATCACCATTTTCACTATATTGATCATCTCGTGGGAATCAACACACAGCAGTGATGCCCCTAATATGCGTTGGGTTTTATTATCGACAATCGCTTTTAATACCCCACGGGTATCGTTCATCACTCTGGCGCGCGGAATTTCTGTTACAGGTAATGTTGCCACCTGAATATCCGCGCCGCTTTCCCTGGCCTGCTCTTCCGTTATACCAACCCGGGACAGCGGTGGAGTCATGAATACGGAATAAGGCACATTTTTCCGATCGTCTGTGCTACGTTTGCCTTCTCCCAGTAACTCATCGCGCACGATGCGGAAGTCATCCAGTGAAATATAGGTAAACTGTAGCCCGCCGGTAACATCTCCCATCGCCCAAATATTGTCCGCTGTGGTATGTAATTGCTTGTCAACGACAATTGCTCCGCGCTCGTTTACCGCGACACCGGCATTTCCTGGCTTTAACGAAGCAGCAGCCGGTTGACGGCCGGAAGCTATTAACAATGCATTCACCGCCAGTTGGGCGTGCCCGGTATGCACTTGCACTTTATTTTCATCGTGGCTGATTCGCTCCACATGGGCATTGAGGATAATATCGACGCCCTGTTCGCGTAAAATAGTCGCGATATTATCAGCAATATCCCGATCCTCACGAGGCAAAAACAGAGGCGCGGCTTCGAAAATAGTAACCTTACTGCCAAAATTGGCGAACATAGAGGCGAACTCAACGCCAATATATCCCCCGCCCAAAATACCTAAATGCTCGGGTAATTCCTTCAGATTCAGTAATCCGGTACTGTCATAGACGCCAGGCGTTGTGGTTATTCCGGGAATTGGCGGAATCACGGTTTGCGCACCGGTATTAATAAAAATTTTCTCGCCACTAATCTCCAGATTTCCCTCAGGTCGATGAATGCGCAGAATATGGTTATCGATAAACTCCGCTTGTCCGTCGATCACGTCGATATTGGTCATATCTGCAAGATTATGGAAATTCTTATCGCGTAATAAACTGACGACCTCATCTTTACGCTGCATGGCACTGGCAAAATCTACGTGCTGTTGTGCATCATGAACCAACGTCTTGGTCGGGATGCAGCCGATATTAATACAAGTCCCGCCATACATTGCGTTCGATTGTTCGATGAGGGCCACACGCCAACCCGCTTTAGCCAGCGTGACGGCTAATGTTTTTCCTGCCTTACCAAAACCAATAATAACTGCCTGATATTTATTCATGATAATTTCCTGTCGAAACGTATTCATTTGACATAATGACTATAGACGTAAAGGCAAAAATAATATTTCTTCACAACGCTTAAAATTTTGTCTTATCGTCTTGTGTTTATTGTTTTTTAATCAGGGTCACAATATGACGATGATGATTAACTAGTTGATGATATTAGATTAATGCTTATATAAGATTGCTGCTGTCTGTAATCAATAACTACTCAGGAGTCTGATATGGATGCCCTTAGCCGTTTGTTGATGCTTAACGCTCCACAAGGAACGATCGATAAAAATTGCGAGTTAGGAAGCGACTGGCAGCTTCCACATGGCGCAGGAGAACTGTCGGTTATTCGTTGGCATGCGCTAACACAAGGTGCGGCGAAACTGGAAATACCGACGGGGCAGACCTTTACGTTACGCTCAGGGAGTGTGGTTCTGTTACCACACAATTCAGCGCATCGCCTGAGTCACGTCGAAAATGAATCGACCTGTATTGTCTGCGGCACTCTTCGACTGCAACGTTCGGCGCGTTATTTTTTAACCTCTTTGCCGGAAGTGCTGGTTTTGGCACCGGAAAGCGACAGTGTGGAATTTCACTGGCTGAGGGAAGCGATTCCTTTTTTACAACAGGAATCCAGATCGGCAATGCCGGGAGCGGATGCACTGTGTAGCCAGGTTTGCGCGACACTATTTACACTCGCGGTACGTGAATGGATTGCACAGGCTAATACAGAGAAAAACATTCTCAGTTTGCTACTGCATCCGCGTCTTGGTGCGGTGATCCAGCAAATGCTGGAAATGCCCGGACACGCCTGGACCGTCGAATCACTGGCCAGCATCGCTCACATGTCCAGGGCAAGTTTTGCCCAACTTTTCCGTGATGTTTCCGGAACTACGCCACTGGCTGTATTAACAAAGTTACGCCTACAAATAGCGGCCCAGATGTTTTCCCGGGAAACGCTCCCTGTTGTGGTGATTGCTGAGTCGGTAGGCTATGCCAGTGAATCATCTTTTCACAAGGCTTTTGTCCGCGAGTTTGCTTGTACTCCGGGAGAATATCGGGAAAGAGTCAGACAACTTCAGGAGGTTATCTTGTAAGCTAAGTATGAATAAGATTACCGGGCATAAAAATAGAGTCTGTCATACTTAGCGTAGTGGAGGAAAACAGCAGGATGTTCTGGAAGATATAAAGAACATCCTGGCATTCTGGAGATAAGATTTTTGTTACTTAGCCTTTATTTGTGTTCTGACAAATATAAAAGCATATTATCGCATAAACCAGAAATAAAAGAGGCCAACTTTTAAGCCAAGTATCGCGATGTAGGCACAGCAATATTTCATGGTGCCAGACATTATTTGATTAGCCTGTCCTTCCATTTTCGTGGCTGAAACGGCAATGGCGATACTTTGTGGCGAAATCATTTTTCCTCCCGTTGCACCGGAGGTATTTGCCGCCGCCAGCCAGTTGGGATCGATATGTAACTTACTGGCTGCAATAGTTTGCAGTTTGCCAAACAAAATATTCGAGTTAGTGTCGCTACCAGTGACGAAAGTACCCAGAGCACCAATGACCGGGGCGAGGAAGACATATGAACTTCCTGTGAGGTCGACAATTGACTGTGCCAGCGTAGAAATAATGCCGCTGAGATCCATAACTGTTGCCATAGCGACAATAGCCATAATTGCAATAATAGAATTTTTAAGTTGGAGCACGGTTTTGACAAAAACTTCCAGCATACCGCGTGCTGAAGCCCCTTGAATAAAACCGCCGAGAATAGTCGCAAAGATAATCAGCATTCCTGGCGTCGTGAGCCATTCGATTTTTAACACCAATGTTCCACCATCGACCAGTGAAAAATGCAGTGCTGAAGCTAACTGAGATGCTGCTGCCTTTATCGTTGGGAATAACGGTGAGCACAGCAGAATAAAGATAAAAATGAACAGGTAAATAGAGCCGACCCGAAACAGCACCTTTACTGAGCGTGGTGCCATTTCACGGGTATGGCTGGCTTCAATACGCCACTCGGGATCTACGTCTCTTTTGCGTAAACGGCTGGCAATTGCGACAGTGAAAAGGCTAACCAGGCTGCCAGCAAAAGCGGGTAATTCGGCACCGAGATGTATGGCAACAAAATACTGCGGAACAAGTGTCGCAATGCCACATAGCAGCGTGATAAGGAATACGCCGCGAATTGCTTTCACACCGCCGCCAATAATACCAATAATGACAAAGGGCAGCAGGAGATTAAAAATCGCCAATTGCAGAATAATTGTGCCACCTAAGGTGTAAACCGACAGGTTAACCTGTTCGGCCAGAATCGAAACCGGAATACCCACTGCCCCAAACGCTGTAGGTACGGTATTAGCAACCAGTGAAGCAATTGCGGCTTTCAGTGGGTTGAATCCCAGCGCGATGAGGATACCGATAGGGATTGCGACCGCTGTACCGTAACCGGCGGCAGCTTCAAGAAAACCACCAAAACACCACGAAATAAGGAGTACCTGGATACGCTTATCTTCGCTAATACTGGCGAGAATATCGCGGAGAATATCCAGCGCTTTGGTTGCCTGCATCACGTTATAACTGAATATCGCGCCGAGGATCACAATCACTATCGGCCATAACCCTTTGAGTGCGCCATAACTCACGGAGGCTTTAAGATTTTGTACTGGCATGTCCCAGAACAGGACAGATAAAACAGCAGTGAATGCCAGTGATATCAGAACTGAATAATGGATAGGCATCTTCAGTTTCAGAATCAGAAATACCATAAGGAGCAAAGGTGAGAGTGCTATAGCAAACATTAAATATCCGTGCATTTCTATTTCCAACTATATTGCTTGACCTTGTTTATATATTTTTCCGAAGAAGGCTATCTCATTGTAAAAATAAAAAATGCAAACTGAATCGCTTCAGTAAAATAAAATTATGGCTGTTGATGATTGTATGTTTATTGTTGATTACTCGACGTATAAAACAATGAATGTATATTTTCACAGCTCCAAAATGAGTAACTCAAAATAGGTATGGGAGTTCATGGCTATGAACTTTATGGCCTTCTTAAATCAAATTCATGATCCCGTGTTGATAGTGTGTGTCATTATAAAAATGTGAGCGATGCCGAAAGAAATAAAATTAGTTATTGCATCCCGGAATTGAATGACGGATTATCTGTTTTGTCATACAAATGAGTTTGAAATTGTATTTTGCTACCTGATTAAAAAAGAGCCCCTATTTTTGTTGATGATTGATAACCCATAAGGGGTGGTTGCCATCGGGCATAAACAGAAATGAAGTAATGGAGTATTGGTTGTGAATGTAAATTTCTTTGTTACCTGTATTGGTGATGCACTGAAATCAAGGATGGCACGAGACTCCGTGTTGCTACTGGAAAAGCTCGGCTGTCACGTAAATTTCCCGGAGAAACAGGGATGCTGCGGTCAGCCAGCGATCAATAGTGGTTATATCAAAGAAGCGATTCCAGGGATGAAAAATCTGATCGCCGCACTGGAGGAAAACGACGATCCCATTATTTCTCCTGCCGGTTCCTGCACCTATGCCGTAAAAAGTTACCCGACCTATCTGGCTGAGGAGCCTGAATGGGCATTACGTGCCGAAAAGGTCGCTGCGCGTATGCAGGATCTCACCTCTTTTATTGTTAATAAATTAGGGGTAGTTGATGTAGGAGCCAGCTTGCAAGGGAGGGCTGTGTATCACCCGTCTTGCAGTCTGGCCCGTAAGTTGGGGGTGAAGGATGAGCCACTTACGCTCCTGAAAAATGTGCGCGGGCTGGAGTTGTTGCCCTTTGCCGAACAGGACACCTGCTGCGGATTTGGCGGCACATTCTCGGTCAAAATGGCCGAAATATCCGGCGAGATGGTGAAAGAAAAGGTTTCACATCTGATGGAGGTTCGTCCTGAGTATCTCATTGGTGCTGACGTGAGTTGCCTGCTGAACATTAGTGGGCGGTTACAACGGGAAGGGCAGAAAGTCAAAGTGATGCATATTGCTGAAGTGCTGATGAGTCGCTGAGGATATAAAGATGTCGATCAAAACCAGTAATACAGAATTTAAAACACGCATCCGTCAGCAAATTGAAGATCCGATCATGCGCAAAGCGGTGGCAAACGCGCAGCAGCGTATTGGTGCAAATCGGCAAAAAATGGTTGATGAATTAGGGCACTGGGAGGAGTGGCGTGATCGTGCCGCCCAGATTCGTGATCATGTTCTGAGTAATCTTGACGCTTATCTGTACCAGCTCTCAGAAAAAGTGACGCAAAACGGCGGCCACGTCTATTTCGCAAAAACCAAAGAAGACGCTACCCGCTATATTTTACAGGTTGCCCAACGTAAAAACGCGCGGAAGGTGGTGAAGTCCAAATCAATGGTGACCGAAGAGATTGGTGTCAACCATGTGTTGCAGGATGCGGGCATTCAGGTGATTGAAACTGATTTGGGTGAATATATTCTCCAGTTGGATCAAGATCCGCCATCTCATGTCGTGGTTCCGGCTATCCATAAAGATCGCCACCAGATCCGCCGGGTGCTACATGAATGCCTGGGCTATGACGGCCCGGAAACGCCTGAAGCAATGACCTTATTCATCCGGCAAAAAATCCGCGAAGATTTCCTCAGTGCTGAAATCGGTATTACCGGCTGTAATTTCGCGGTGGCAGAGACGGGTTCGGTATGCCTGGTGACCAATGAAGGCAATGCGCGGATGTGTACCACGTTACCTAAAACGCACATTGCGGTAATGGGGATGGAGCGTATTGCCCCCACTTTTGCCGAGGTTGATGTATTGATTACCATGCTGGCGCGCAGTGCTGTTGGCGCGCGTTTGACGGGATACAACACCTGGCTGACAGGGCCGCGCGAAGCCGGACACGTTGATGGCCCTGAAGAGTTTCATCTGGTTATTGTCGACAACGGGCGCTCTGAGGTGCTGGCCTCTGAATTTCGGGATGTGCTGCGTTGTATTCGCTGCGGGGCCTGTATGAATACTTGTCCGGCATATCGCCATATTGGCGGCCACGGATATGGTTCTATTTACCCAGGGCCAATCGGCGCAGTGATTTCGCCACTGCTTGGCGGCTATAAAGATTTTAAAGATCTCCCCTACGCCTGTTCTTTATGTACAGCCTGTGACAGCGTTTGTCCGGTACGTATTCCTCTGTCGAAACTGATTTTGCGTCATCGTCGGGTGATGGCTGAAAAAGGGATCACAGCAAAAGCAGAGCAACGAGCGATAAAAATGTTCGCTTATGCCAATAGTCATCCGGGATTGTGGAAAGTCGGAATGATGGCAGGCGCTCATGCGGCGAGCTGGTTTATCAATGGCGGCAAAACACCGCTCAGGATTGGCGCGATTAGTGACTGGATGGAAGCACGCGATCTTCCTGAAGCTGACGGCGAGAGTTTCCGTAGCTGGTTTAAGAAACATCAGGCGCAGGAGAAAAAGAATGGATAATCGTAGCGAATTTTTGAACAACATTGCTCAGGCTCTGGGTCGCCCGTTGCGACTCGAACCGCAAGCAGAAGATGTGCCGCTTAACAACTATGCTAACGAGCGGCTTACTGAACTTAATCAGCAGCAGCGCTGTGATGCGTTCATCCAGTTTGCCAGCGATGTCATGTTGACGCGTTGTGAACTGACCAGCGAGGCGCAGGCTGCAGAAGCCGCATTACGCCTGTGTAAAGAGTTGGGAGATCAGTCTGTTGTGATTAGCGGTGACTCGCGACTGGAGGAACTGGGGATCAGCGAACGTTTACAGCAGGAATGCAATGCCATTGTTTGGGACCCGGCGAAAGGTGTAGAGAATATCTCTCAGGCGGAGCAGGCGAAAGTTGGCGTTGTGTATGCTGAATATGGCTTAACAGAGTCGGGAGGCGTGGTACTTTTTTCCGCTGCCGAGCGCGGGCGTTCGTTGAGCCTGCTACCGGAGTCCTCTATTTTTATTCTGCGTAAAAGCACCATCTTGCCGCGAGTGGCACAACTTGCAGAAAAATTGCATCAGAAAGCGCAGGCCGGTGAACGTATGCCATCCTGCATTAACATCATCAGTGGCCCCAGTTCAACAGCGGACATTGAGCTTATCAAAGTCGTTGGGGTTCATGGCCCGGTGAAAGCGGTATACCTGATTATTGAGGATTGCTGAGAGAAATATTGATAGCCATTCTGCTATTCAGTAGCAAGAAAGACAGCGACTATACCGCTATTACCGATTTACACAGTGGGACACAAGTCTGCGCCATGTCCTGTATATGGCGCACTTTCTTATACCTTTAGCGCATCATCACCGTTGTAGATAATCGTGTATCCTCTCGCAGAGGTTATATCTATACAGCGAAGCCATTAGTTTAGACTGGTGGTCTGCCAGACAGTGAATAATAAAAACATAAAAAGAAACATTGATGCCCAAAATCACCACCGGGTCGAAACCATTGTTCAATAAGTTTATTCTTATTTGAGGTAATTATAATTACATATTCGAATTGGGGTCTTATTCATGCAAGGCGTGTGGAGTTAATGCGTCAGAATTATTGTAACTGCATGTTAATTAAGGTTTAATTGTCTGTGTATGATATTTTATTGGATGTTTTAAATATTATTCATTCTTAATCTCTTATTAATATTTCAATATAAGCTGAATGGATTCAGCCTTAAAGTTGATGCTATGAAAGTATGTGCATAGTATGAATAATTTGTGTGTTTAAGACACATCTTTACTCATTTTGTAATCGGATGTTGACGCCATGTTCATATCAGTTGGGATATTTTAAGTTGATTTGGATTGTTAAATTCATATAATGCGCCTTCGCTCGTGAATGAAGGTCAGTACTTAGTGGTAAATTATAAATATAGAAATAGTCGAACTACTTCTATAGTACCCCAAATGCGTGACTGAGATTGTTGGCTTTTAATATTAAACTTGCGTTATTATCTACTGAGATTCACTTGTGATTACATTTCTGAGGTATTTAGCGTAAACATTATTGAGCAAACATTAGAGATAACGATAAACTGATTGATAGTGATGTTTGTTGTTATCGATACGGCATTGTTGATGTTTATGGTTACCCCTTATGCGTGCTCGGGAATCCACCAGTAGTAACTCATACTGAACAGCGATAAAAGATAAAAGGTGTGTTCATGGATTCATGTGATTTTCGTGTTTTTCTGCAAGAGTTCGGTACAACGGTTCATTTGTCATTGCCCGGTAACGTATCCGAGAAAGAGCGACTGCTACTCAAGCTGCTGATGCAGGGGATGTCGGTTACAGAAATATCACAATATAGAAATCGCAGCGCAAAGACAATTTCACATCAAAAGAAACAGCTCTTTGAGAAACTGGGGATCCAAAGCGATATTACTTTCTGGCGCGATATTTTCTTCCAGTACAATCCGGAGATCATATCCGCCAGTGGTAATAACAGTCACAGATATATCTCTGACAACCACTATCACCATATTGTCACACCTGAGGCAATCAGTCTGGCGCTGGAAAACCATGAATTCAAACCGTGGATCCAACCTGTTTTCTGCGCACAGACAGGGGTACTGACTGGCTGTGAAGTGCTGGTTCGCTGGGAGCATCCGCAAACGGGAATTATTCCTCCGGATCAGTTTATTCCTCTGGCGGAATCATCCGGCTTGATTGTGATAATGACCCGTCAGTTGATGAAACAAACCGCGGATATTCTGGCACCAGTAAAACATTTGCTGCCGGATAATTTCCATATTGGTATTAACGTGTCCGCGGGTTGTTTCCTGGCATCCGGGTTTGAAAAGGAGTGTCTGAACCTGGTTAAGAAATTAGGCAACGATAAAATCAAACTGGTTCTCGAGTTGACGGAACGTAACCCAATTCCGGTAACGCCAGAAGCCAGAGCGATTTTTGACAGCCTGCATCGCCATAACATCACATTTGCTCTGGACGATTTTGGTACTGGTTATGCGACCTATCGTTACTTGCAGGCGTTCCCGGTCGATTTTATTAAGATCGATAAGTCGTTTGTGCAAATGGCCAGTGTGGACGAAATCTCCGGCCATATTGTGGATAATATTGTCGAACTGGCACGTAAGCCTGGTCTTAATATTGTGGCGGAAGGGGTTGAAACTCAGGAGCAGGCGGATTTAATGATCGGCAAAGGCGTTCACTTTTTGCAGGGCTATTTGTTCTCCCCGCCAGTACCGGGTGATAAATTTATCTCTGAATGGGTAATGAAAGCGGGTGGTTGATATAAGCCGCAGTTCAGAGTGCATCGGGAGAGTGCCGGGTATTAATTCTCCCGATGCAGTAAATCCTGATAGATCCTTGTTAATATGCCATTTGGCGCAAATTGTTTTTTAATCCACTGCGTCACCTGACCCGTTGCGGAGTGCTGGGTTGCCAGTAACATGCGCGAATCCTGGCGCGGGTTATGAATTTGGCGGGTAACCAGCAGTGATTGCGCCATCGCTTCGCGAACCATGTAATCCGGCAAAAAACCAATCCCTTCGCCCAGAATCTGGCACTGACATTTGGTGTTGAAATCTGGCACCAGAATCGATTCCTGACCGTGTAGCAACCAGCCCACTTTTTTATTAATCGTATGTGCGGTGTCTTCCACCATGATATTGGGATAGAGACGTAACTGACTTTCAGCGATTGGCTCCGGCATGAAGGCTAACGGATGAGCCGGGGCGATGGCAAAGGCCCAGCGAATCGCACCAATCTCGGTGTAATCAATACCGCCACCGTCCAGTAGCGTATCGGGCGCGCCAATGGCGATATTCGCCTGGTTATTGATAATCGCGTCCCAGACACCGTTATACACTTCGGTGGTGACGGTAATCTGGCAGGTGGGAAATTGCTTTTTCAGTACCTGCAATAAGCGTGCGGTGTGTTTGGGTGTATAAAGTAGCTGATTAATACAAATGCGTACCCGCGCTTCTATGCCTTGCGAAATAGTATCGATACTGCGTTTAATAGCGTGAAAATCATTCAGCAGGTCGGTGGCCTTGCGGAAAAAATAGCGCCCGGATTCCGTTAGCTCAATGCTGCGGGTGTTGCGGGTAAACAGCACCACATCTAACCCCGTTTCCATTCGCTTGATGGTGTAGCTAATGGCGGAAGTCGTTAAACCCAACTCTTCTGCGGCTTTACTGAAGCTGCCAAAACGTGCAGCGGTAGTAAACGCCAGCAGATTTTCTTCGGTAAAAATTGAGTTCATTAAACCATTCCCGCCATTTTCTAATATGAATTTCTCCAGCCATGACTGTAGAGGTATCTATTAAAGATAGATAATCATTTTTGAATAACTTTTAACACCCGCCGCTTTTGGTTGTCGCTTCGCTTAATTTTTGTCCGCTATATTCTGAAATTATCCCCACGCAATTACCCGCCAGAAAACCCAGTAGCGTTACTGTCCAGTTCATCCCGCTGGCAAAAAACAGCGTCATGCCAAGAAATCCACCGGGAATGAATGACAGTAACCAGAAACGCCCTTGCCAGACCACCACCGCCGAGAAGGGAATGGTGGTAATCACGCTTGCCCAGAATCCGGAAAGCCCACTCACAGAGGCCAGCCAGCCGGAAGCCAGTGCAGCGAAAAATGCCCACACCATCCCGGAATAATTGACTGCCAGACTCTTGATAAACCCCGATTTACCGCCGCCTGCGGCATAAAAACTGCAAAAGGCGACGAAGCCTGTTGTTCCTAATAAATCCCATCCTTGAGAAAGCCCGACATGTGAAGACACTAACTGCCAAAGCCCTGCACAAATACCGACGGTAATACCCGTTGCAGTGAGTCCGTTCATCTTGTTCTCCTCTGGTTAGACGTGGACGGAAGCTGTTAATACATATGCAGACTATAGAGAAATAAAACCTGATTGAGTGAAAGGGTATGGGGAGAAAAAGATAAATATTGCACTGGCGCACACTGCTAAAAGATTGTTGAGCATCATTCAACAAAAAGACGGAATACAGCGAATTAAATTTAAGTGGGTTCTTTTGGTTGAGTTTCGTTGCTATTCTCAATTCATCGAAAACAGCCACAAAAACCAGGGGAATGTGAATGAGTATAAAAAATCTACCTGCCGACTATTTATTGGCTGCCCTACAAGGTGATATCGATAAAGTAAAAACCTGCCTTGCGCTGGGTGTCGATATTAATACCTGCGATCGCCAGGGGAAAACGGCAATTACGCTGGCAAGTTTATATCAGCAATATGCATGTGTGCAGGCGTTAATTGATGCCGGTGCAGATATTAACAAACAAGACCATACCTGCTTAAATCCTTTTTTAATGAGTTGCCTGAACGATGATTTAACGCTGCTACGAATTATTTTACCGGCTAAACCCGATCTTAATTGCGTCACCCGTTTTGGCGGTGTCGGCCTGACGCCAGCCTGTGAAAAAGGCCATTTAAGTATTGTGAAAGAGCTTTTGACGCATACGGATATTAACGTCAACCAGACCAATCATGTTGGCTGGACGCCGCTACTGGAAGCGATTGTGCTTAATGATGGCGGGATTAAACAACAGGCGATTGTCCAGTTATTACTGGAACACGGTGCCAGCCCGCATCTGACGGATAAATATGGCAAAACACCGCTGGAACTGGCGCGGGAACGCGGTTTTGAAGAGATTGCGCAGTTGCTGATTGCCGCAGGCGCATAAACCGGGAGGCTTGCTATCGACACACCAGAAAGACGGTGTGTGTGGGCGCTAACTGCGGATGCGGATTTTCTGGCGCAGCGGGGAGAAGGTCAGGTTGAACAGGTCTTTGCCAGAGCGGTAAACATTGCACTCCCGGCTCACCAACAGTTGCTGACGCTACTTTGTGAAGAGTACGACAATGCGCCAAACAGTTGTCGGTTGGCACTCACTCACTTTGATGGTCTGTTCCGTCATGGCGATAAGGTTCAGTTTGACGATCACGGGATTACGGTTGGTCAACATATTCATATAGATAAGCGTTGTTGCCAGCGTTGGCTGTCTCCAGTACTGCAATTGACCACTGAGAATTTCCACTTTATCGCCTGGCAACAGTGGCACGACATTATTCATCAGCATCTGGGAGAAAATGAAACCCTGTTTAATTATTGCGGTGATAATCCGTTTTATCAGGCGTTAAATAAAGAGTTACAGATTAAAAGACGTCGTGTAATTCAGGCATTAAGCGATAAACAAAATATCGCATCAGCGGTCGCTAACATGATGGGGTTAGGGATTGGTCTGACACCTTCAGCCGATGATTATTTAACAGGTCTGGCGCTTGTTTTATTTATTTACGGACATCCGGCAGAAAAATACAAAGGGGAATTTTATCGCGGCCTGCAATGCGGCAGAAATAACACTACGTTATTAAGTGCCATAACGTTAGAAGCGGCATTGCAACAACGTTGTCGGGAAAATATTCATTATTTTATTTACGACATTATTTATAGCGTCCCTGGGAACTCAACTCAGGCAATAGAAAAGATTAAACATATTGGCTCCAGTTCCGGCTGCGACATGCTGTATGGCATGGCCGATGGTTGTGCGCTGAGCCAAACCTACGGAGGGAATTATGTCAGTTAAAATAGTCATTAAACCGAATACCTATTTTGATTCTGTCTCGCTGATGTCCATCTCCACGCGCGCAAATAAACTCGACGGCGTCGAGCAGGCATTTGTGGCGATGGCGACCGAAATGAACAAAGGCGTGTTGAAAAATTTAGGGCTGCTGACGCCGGAGCTGGAACAGGCCAAAAACGGCGACCTGATGATTGTCATCAACGGCAAACCAGACGCAGACAACGAGCAGTTGCTGGCGGAGATTGAAGAACTGTTCAACAGCAAAGCGCAAAGCGGCTCGCATGAGGCGCGTTACGCCACCCTTGCCAGCGCCAAAAAGCATATCCCGGAAAGTAACCTGGCAGTGATTTCTGTCAATGGCCTGTTTGCCGCGCGCGAAGCGCGTCAGGCGCTGCAAAACGACCTCAACGTGATGCTGTTCTCCGATAACGTCTCAATTGAAGATGAACTGGCGCTCAAGCAACTCGCTCACGAAAAAGGGCTGCTGATGATGGGGCCGGACTGCGGCACGGCGATTATCAACGGCGCGGCGCTCTGTTTTGGTAACGCCGTGCGTCGCGGCAACATCGGTATTGTTGGTGCATCCGGCACCGGCAGCCAGGAACTGAGCGTCCGTATCCATGAATTTGGCGGCGGCGTTTCGCAACTGATCGGCACCGGTGGGCGCGACCTGAGCGAGAAAATTGGCGGTCTGATGATGCTCGATGCCATCGGAATGCTGGAAAACGATCCGCAAACTGAAATCATCGCGCTGATCTCCAAACCGCCTGCGCCTGCGGTGGCTCGCAAAGTGCTGGAACGTGCGCGCGCCTGCCGCAAGCCGGTGGTGGTTTGCTTCCTCGGTCGTGGTGAAACACCAGTGGATGAGCAGGGGCTACAGTTTGCCCGCGGCAGCAAAGAGGCGGCGCTGAAAGCGGTAATGCTCTCCGGCGTGAAACAAGAACATCTCGACCTGCATACCTTGAACCAGCCGTTGATTGCTGATGTCCGTGCGCGTCTGCAACCACAACAGAAATACATTCGTGGACTGTTCTGCGGCGGCACGCTGTGTGACGAAACCATGTTCGCGGTGATGGAAAAACATGGCGATGTTTATAGCAACATCCAGCCCGATCCGGAATTCCGCCTGCAAGATATCAACCGCAGCATCAAACACACCTTCCTCGACTTTGGCGATGACGACTTCACCAACGGCAAGCCGCACCCGATGATTGACCCGACCAACCGTATCAGCCGCTTGATCGAAGAAGCGCGCGATCCAGAAGTGGCGGTGATCGTGATGGATTTCGTGCTCGGATTTGGATCGCATGAAGATCCGGTCGGCTCCACCCTCGATGCGATCAAAGAAGCGAAAGCGATCGCCGCAGCCGAAGGCCGTGAGTTGATCATTCTCGCCTATGTACTGGGCACCGATCTTGATACGCCATCGTTAGCACAACAAAGCCAGATGCTGCTTGATGCCGGGGTAATTCTGGCCAGCAGCAGCACCAATACCGGATTGCTGGCGCGTGAATTTATCTGCAAAGGGGAGGAAGCCTGATGAGCCAGTCACTGTTTAGCCAACCGTTGAACGTTATTAACGTCGGCATCGCCATGTTTAGCGATGATCTGAAAAAGCAGCATGTAGAAGTGACCCAACTCGACTGGACGCCGCCGGGACAGGGCAATATGCAGGTGGTACAGGCGCTGGACAACATTGCTGATTCGCCGCTGGCGGACAAAATCGCTGCCGCTAACCAGCAGGCGCTGGAGCGCATTACCCAGTCGCATCCGGTGCTGATTGGTTTTGATCAGGCGATTAACGTGGTGCCGGGCATGACGGCGAAAACCATTCTTCACGCCGGGCCGCCGGTTACCTGGGAAAAAATGTGCGGCGCGATGAAAGGTGCGGTCACCGGTGCGCTGGTGTTTGAAGGGCTGGCGAAAGATCTCGATGAGGCGGCTGAACTGGCGGCTTCCGGGGAGATCACTTTCTCGCCGTGCCACGAACACGACTGTGTGGGATCGATGGCGGGCGTTACCTCTGCCTCGATGTTTATGCACATCGTGAAAAACAAAACCTACGGCAACATCGCTTACACCAACATGAGCGAGCAGATGGCGAAGATTTTGCGTATGGGCGCTAACGACCAGAGCGTGATTGACCGCCTCAACTGGATGCGCGATGTGCAGGGGCCAATGCTGCGCGACGCGATGAAAATTATCGGTGAGATCGATCTGCGCTTAATGCTGGCGCAAGCGCTGCATATGGGCGATGAGTGCCATAACCGCAATAACGCCGGGACGACTCTGCTGATTCAGGCGCTGACGCCGGGGATTATTCAGGCAGGCTATTCCGTCGAACAACAGCGCGAAGTGTTTGAGTTTGTCGCCAGCAGCGATTATTTCTCCGGCCCGACGTGGATGGCAATGTGTAAAGCGGCGATGGATGCGGCGCACGGCATTGAATACAGCACCGTAGTGACCACGATGGCGCGTAACGGCGTCGAGTTCGGCCTGCGGGTCAGTGGATTACCGGGGCAATGGTTTACCGGCCCGGCGCAGCAGGTCATCGGGCCGATGTTTGCCGGTTATAAGCCGGAAGATTCGGGGCTGGATATTGGAGACAGTGCTATTACCGAAACTTATGGCATTGGTGGATTTGCTATGGCGACCGCACCTGCAATCGTCGCGCTGGTGGGCGGCACGGTGGAAGAGGCTATCGATTTCTCCCGTCAGATGCGTGAAATCACCCTCGGTGAAAACCCTAACGTCACCATTCCGCTGCTGGGTTTTATGGGCGTGCCATCGGCTATCGACATCACCCGTGTGGGTAGCAGCGGCATTCTGCCGGTGATCAACACCGCCATCGCTCATAAAGATGCAGGCGTCGGCATGATTGGCGCGGGCATTGTGCATCCACCATTCGCCTGCTTCGAGAAAGCCATTCTTGGCTGGTGCGAACGTTACGGCGTTTGACTTACATGTTTATGCCGGATGCGGCGTGAACGCCTTATCCGGCCTACAAATGGCGCAAGAATCAGTAGGCCTGATAAGACGCGTGAGCGTCGCATCGGGCATTTGTCACCATTGCCGGATGCGGCGAGAACGCCTTATCCGGCCTGCGAATGGCGCAAGAATCAGTAGGCCTGATAAGACGCGCGAGCGTGGCATCAGGCATTTGTCACCATTGCCGGATGCGGCGAGAACGCCTTATCCGGCCTACGAATGGTGCAAGAATCTGTAGGCCTGATAAGACGCGCGAGCGTTGCATCAGGCATTTGTCACCATTGCCGGATGCGGCGTGAACGCCTTATCCGGCCTACGAATGGCGCAAGAATCAGTAGGCCTGATAAGACGCGCGAGCGTCGCATCCGGCATTTATCACCATTGCCGGATGCGGCGAGAACGCCTTATCCGGCCTACGAATGGTGCAAGAATCTGTAGGCCTGATAAGACGCGCGAGCGTCGCATCAGGCATTTGTCACCATTGCCGGATGCGGCGAGAACGCCTTATCCGGCCTGCGAATGGTGCAAGAATCTGTAGGCCTGATAAGACGCGCGAGCGTGGCATCAGGCATTTGTCACCATTGCCGGATGCGGCGAGAACGCCTTATCCGGCCTGCGAATGGCGCAAGAATCAGTAGGCCTGATAAGACGCGCGAGCGTCGCATCAGGCATTTGTCACCATTGCCGGATGCGGCGAGAACGCCTTATCCGGCCTGCGAGTGGCGCAAGAATCAGTAGGCCTGATAAGACGCGCGAGCGTGGCATCAGGCATTTGTCACCATTGCCGGATGCGGCGAGAACGCCTTATCCGGCCTGCGAATGGCGCAAGAATCTGTAGGCCTGATAAGACGCGCGAGCGTCGCATCAGGCATTTATCACCATTGCCGGATGCGGCGTGAACGCCTTATCCGGCCTGCGAATGGCACGAGAATTGTAGGCCTGATAAGCGTAGCGCATCAGGCAGTCTGGCGTTGGTCATAACCCCATCACCCTCTGTAGCGGACATAACAACATGAAAGAACTTGTGGTCGTTGCCATTGGTGGCAACAGCATTATCAAAGATAACGCCAGCCAGTCGATTGAGCATCAGGCGGAGGCGGTGAAAGCCGTCGCCGATACGGTGCTGGAAATGCTGGCTTCCGATTACGACATTGTGCTGACCCACGGCAATGGGCCGCAGGTCGGTCTGGATTTACGCCGCGCGGAGATTGCCCATGAGCGAGAAGGGCTGCCCCTAACGCCGCTGGCGAACTGTGTGGCAGATACGCAAGGCGGCATTGGCTACCTGATCCAACAGGCGTTGAATAACCGGCTTGCCCGCCACGGCGAGAAAAAAGCCGTCACCGTGGTGACTCAGGTGGAAGTGGATAAAAACGATCCGGGTTTTGCTCATCCCACCAAACCTATTGGCGCATTCTCAGTGAAACCCAGCGTGACGCATTACAAAAGGCAAACCCTGACTGGCGTTTTGTAGAAGATGCCGGACGGGGCTATCGCCGCGTTGTCGCCTCGCCGGAACCGAAACGTATTGTCGAAGCACCTGCTATTAAAGCGCTGATCCAACAGGGCTTTGTGGTGATTGGTGCGGGCGGCGGCGGCATTCCGGTGGTACGCAGCGAAGCGGGGGATTACCAAAGCGTGGACGCGGTTATCGACAAAGATCTCTCTACCGCGCTACTGGCGCGTGAAATTCACGCCGACATTCTGGTGATCACCACCGGTGTGGAAAAAGTGTGTATCCACTTTGGCAAACCGCAGCAGCAGGCGCTGGATCGCGTAGATATTGCCACTATGACCCGTTATATGCAGGAAGGGCATTTCCCGCCCGGCAGCATGTTGCCAAAAATCATCGCCAGCCTGACGTTCCTGGAACAGGGCGGCAAAGAAGTGATTATCACCACGCCGGAATGCCTGCCCGCGGCGCTGCGCGGTGAAACGGGCACTCATATTATTAAAACGTAAGGACGTAAGATGAAAGAAAGCAATAGCCGCCGTGAGTTTCTGAGCCAGAGCGGTAAGATGGTCACCGCCGCCGCGCTGTTTGGTACGTCTGTGCCGCTTGCCCATGCGGCAGCCTCTGACACAATCCACTGCGAAGCGAACAACACCATGAAAATCACTGACCCGCATTACTATCTCGACAACGTGCTGCTGGAAAACGGTTTTGACTACGAAAACGGCGTGGCGGTGCAGACCCGCACGGCGCGCCAGACCGTGGAGATTCAGGACGGCAAAATTGTTGCGCTGCGCGAGAACAAGCAGCATCCGGACGCCACGCTGCCGCACTATGACGCTGGCGGTAAGTTGATGTTGCCCACCACCCGCGACATGCATATTCATCTCGACAAAACCTTTTACGGCGGGCCGTGGCGTTCACTCAATCGCCCGGCAGGCACCACCATCCAGGACATGATCAAGCTCGAGCAGAAAATGCTGCCGGAGCTGCAACCGTACACTCAGGAGCGGGCGGAAAAACTGATCGATTTATTGCAGTCGAAAGGCACCACCATTGCCCGCAGCCACTGCAATATCGAACCGGTTTCCGGCCTGAAAAATCTGCAAAATTTGCAGGCGGTGCTGGCGCGACGTCAGGCGGGCTTCGAGTGTGAAATTGTCGCCTTCCCGCAGCACGGTTTGCTGCTGTCGAAATCGGAACCCTTAATGCGCGAAGCGATGCAGGCAGGCGCGCATTACGTCGGCGGCCTGGACCCGACCAGTGTTGATGGTGCGATGGAAAAATCTCTCGACACCATGTTCCAGATTGCGCTGGACTATGACAAAGGCGTCGATATTCACCTGCACGAAACCACTCCGGCGGGCGTGGCGGCCATCAATTATATGGTTGAAACGGTAGAGAAAACGCCGCAACTAAAAGGCAAGCTGACCATCAGCCACGCCTTTGCGCTGGCCATGCTCAACGAGCAACAGGTAGATGAACTGGCGCACCGGATGGCGGCGCAGCAAATTTCTATCGCCTCGACGGTGCCGATTGGCACGTTGCATATGCCGCTCAAGCAGCTACACGACAAGGGCGTAAAAGTGATGACCGGCACCGACAGCGTTATTGATCACTGGTCGCCTTACGGCCTGGGCGACATGCTGGAGAAAGCCAATTTGTACGCGCAGCTTTATATTCGCCCTAACGAACAAAACCTGTCCCGTTCGCTGTTTTTAGCCACTGGTGACGTTTTGCCGCTGAATGAAAAAGGCGAGCGCGTCTGGCCAAAAGCGCAGGATGACGCCAGTTTTGTGCTGGTGGATGCCTCCTGTTCCGCCGAGGCGGTGGCGCGTATCTCGCCGCGCACGGCGACGTTCCATAAAGGACAACTGGTATGGGGGAGTGTGACAGGGTGATGTGCATTTGACGCGTTTGTAACGGCGAGCAGTAACCCCAGGGATGGGGTCGCCTGAATATGGCTTTGTTGGCTTTGACTCTCCTGAACATGAGAAATAGTGTGTGGTTCCACTAACCACACAGCAAATCTTACGAGTCGCCTTAAGCATTCGGCAACGCATAACACTTCACCGGTTTACCATCTTTCATTTCCATCAACATGCGGCTGGTCTGTAACGGCTTATCCAGCATATTTTGCTGGAATTGGCCGAACGCCTGACGGGCGTCCTTAATTGCGACTTTTGCGGCATTAAGCGATTGTTGTGCCATTTTCGCAAAATGACTTTATTGGCGTTGGTGGTATTCGTTTTTGTCGGCGTTCAGTAGCAGAGCAACCAGCGTTTCATCGCCCTTAATGTCAATCTCACTCATTTAATTGTCTCGTTGAATAGTGACTGGACGTTATTAGAAGCCGCGCACTCCATGAAAAAGTTTCATCCGTAAGCCCGGCGGCAAAAAATAAAATCCACAATCTTTGTGTCAAAAAGCATAAATTCTGTGAATTATTCCCATCAAGCGATTTAAATTTCTTACGCATGTGTTTGATCAATGTTTTTATGAGATATATAACGTTTTGTAGATGTAAAAATCGAGACTTTTCCTATAATGAGCGGGCGGTTTTTTTCCTTGCTGGTGATGTTCTGCCCTGCAAATTTCTTTTCCTTCACTCAAGGTATTTAGATGTTTTCGCTGACTTCGTTCCTCGACACGTTAACCTCTGTTAATCCAGAAAATGTGCCGATTTATGTCGCTATTGTGGTTGGGGTTTTGTTGTTGGGTTTCATTGTCCGTTACGCTATTCCTTCATTTAGGGTTTCAGCACGCTTTAAACAAAAAGCGAAAGCAATTCGGCTACTTGGCAATGAAAAACCGGCACAACAACTCGAAAAATTAGACGCGTTATTCTCTGATAAATTTTTTGCGCACCCCTGGAGCGAATTTAAAGAGTCTCTACATCGCCAGTTTGAGTTTGATGAAAACAGCGGGCAAAAAAAAATTAGCGCCATCCGCTCAACGGCTCCGTCGTCAGCATGGTTTACGGAACCGTTATTAGTCGAAATTCCTCTCTATACAGAAGCGTTTAAACATCTCCCTGGCATCCTGACCGGAATTGGGATTATCGGCACCTTTTCGGGGCTGATGATTGGTTTGCACCATTTTGACCCCAGCACGCCAGAGCAGGTCAGCGCCAGTGTCGCTAACCTTTTACGCGACGTTCTGTATGCGTTTTTAGGTTCGGCATTTGCTATTACGTTCTCTATTCTGGTCACCATGTTTGAAAAATGGCGACTGGCGCAATGTTATAAAAATCTTGAACTCCTTACCGCCAGCATTGACCAGCTTTTTGAAGGCGGCGTCGGTGAAGATTACCTTTCGCAACTTCTTTCCAGTACTAAAGAAAACACCACCCATGCGAGGCAACTTAAGGATGGTCTGGTCACTGACCTGCGTGAAATGCTGCAAAACCTGGTAGATAGCCAGATGCGGGAAAATCAAAAGCTGGCAGAGACATTATCAACGACATATCGCGAGTCAGGCCAACAGTTTGCTGAACAGGTCAGTGGCGCTATTGAAACCAGTCTGAAAAATCCGCTGGATAAAATTGCTGGTGTGGTGCAAACCGCTTCCGGCGATCAGAGCCATCGTGTGCAGTCGATGCTGGAGAACGTCCTGACTGCCTTTATGAGCAAAATGGATAACACCTTTGGTCAGCAGTTCACCACCATGCAGGAGATGATGGGGCGTTCTGTGGAAGCCATTCAGTCGATGCAAAGCGGTTTTTCTACGTTGTTGCAGGATATGCGTCAGGCCGGGGATGACTCACGTCAGGGCAGCGCGCAACTGATCTCTCAACTGTTAAGCGAAATGAAAAGCGGTCAGCAGGAGATGCAGGCAGGGATGAATGAGATGCTGCGTAGTTTGCAGGAGTCCGTTGCCCGTATTGGCGCAGAAGGTGAGGGTGCGGGCGAACGGATGGCACAACAACTGGAAAAAATCTTTGCCGACAGTGAAGCGCGTGAAAAAGCGATGGCGGAACAGATGCGCGCTTTTATTGAGGCTATCCAGTCCAGTGTTCAGCAAGGGCAAAATGAAACCATGGAAAAAATGGCGGCTTCTGTGGATACGCTTGGCAGTCATATGGCAACGCTTTTCGCACAACTGGAAGATGGCCAGCAGCAACTTAATCAGCAGCAAAATCAGGCGCAAAATCTGCTGATAGGCAATATGAGCAAAGGGGTGGAAGCGCTGACGCAAAACCTGGCGGGCGTATTCAGCCAACTGGAGTCCGGGCAAAAACAGATGAGCCAGACTCAGGAACAAGGGCAACGCGTGCTGCATGAAGAGACTCAGCAGCTCCTGGCACGTAGCGAAGCGCGTGAGCAGGCGGCGGCCGAGCAACAACAACAGTTTATGACGTCGTTACAGCAAACCATGCATTCCAGCCAGGATGCCCTGCGAGAGAAAATGACCAGCGGTATTGATCAATTGGGTAGCCAACTTGGCAGCCTGTTTGGACAACTGGAAGAAGGTCAGAAGTCGCTCAGTCAGCAACAGCAATCAGCGCAGAGTGCGTTGCAACAGGAAGCGCAGCGAATCATTGGTCAGCTTGAAAGTCAGGTTGAGTCGCTGATGCAGATGCTACGTGAACAGCAATCAGCCTCTGGCGAGTTGCTGCAACGGATGGCGCAAAACACCACGCGCCATCTGGAAGAGATACAAACAGGAGCCGACAAAATGCGCGTGGCCGCCGACCGCTTTGAAGCCGCGGGCGATCGCGTTGCCGAGGCTAATCAATTGACCGCCGAGGTGCTGAATAGCACGCAACAGGCAGGGCGCACGCTTTCCGGTGCCAGCGCGGAGTTGGGGGCATTGATTGCTGATTATCGTAATACCCGTGAAGTCGTGGCGAATGCCATAACCGCACTCGAAACGCTGATTAACCGTAGCCATGATGAACAATCATCCCGCAGCCGTTTTGTTGACGATCTGAAGGCGTATTCCGAACGCCTGCAACAATATAACCGCGAGGCTCAGGAGTTCCTGCATAACATTGCCGAGGTGATGGGAACCAGTTTTGAATCCTTTACGACCGGGGTGGAAAACGGCCTGAATCGTTCACTACAGGAGATGGATACGCAACTGACTAAAGCGGCAGGAGCCTTAAGTTCTTCGGTTGAGATTATCGGTGAAAGCGTGGATACGCTGGAAACGGTACTCCGTCATCGTCGCGCGTAAGGAACAGGCTGATGTTTAACCGGGTATTTAATGGCAGGCAACGGCGCAGCGATGAAGCGGAAAAACCTTTCTGGATCTCCTATGCAGATCTGATGACTGCCATGATGGTGTTGTTTCTGGTGGTGATGGTGGCGTCGCTTAGCTCTGTTACGCAGCGAATTCAGCAGGCGGAAGCCGGGGAGAAATCGCGCGGGCATGATATCGCTCGCCTGTGTGAAAAACTTGAACTTCAGGCAAAAAATCTCAACAAGACGATTCAGGTTGACTGCCATGATAACCGTATCAGCTTTGGTGAAGCAGGGCGTTTTGAGCACAATCGCTTCGCGCTTAACGCCGAAGGATTACAGGCGCTACAGGATGTGGTGCCGTTAGTGCTGGAGGCGGCAAATAGCGATGAAGGCAAAAAATGGTTTAAGCAAATTGTTATAGAAGGTTTTACGGATACCGATGGTTCTTATCTCTATAACTTGCATCTTTCGTTGCAACGCTCGGAGTGGGTGATGTGCAGTTTGCTGGATAGCAGAAGCGCGCTACAGCAAAAAATAACCCCGGAACAGCAAGTCCAGATCCGCAAATTATTTCTGGCGGGTGGGGTTTCGTTCAACAATGCGAAAGAGAGCAAAGAGGCCAGCCGTCGCGTAGAACTGCGGATGCAATTCTTTGGCCTGAAAGACAAAAAGCACGATGAAAGCATGGATGTTGTTCCAGGCATTAGCCAGGAAACCTGTCAGCTAGGAATCATGCAATGACTTCCGCTATTGAAAAACTGAAAACCCGCTTACTTCCCTACAGAGAGCAGAACGCGCAGCCGACGGTAAGTCACGCTTTTAACTATCTTCAGCGCGTTATCGCGCAACTTGAGAGAAAGGTAGATGCTCGCGCGGTGAAGATGGTTCCCCCTCTGGAGAAACGCCGACAGGCCATTGCCCGACTGCGTGCGGGGGAGATGCCAAAGCCCTTCGAATGGAAGATGATTTTTTTTGGCCTCAATGACGTAGCAGAAGGCGATCTGTTTGAAATTGCATTGATGGATGATGCAACAAACTTTGCGAGAATTATCGCTGAAATTGAACAAAAAATTGCGCAGCGGCGGTTAACGCGGCGGGAATGGCTGGCGTTATGTACCAGCTACTTTGGTCATGCCAGCGATACGCCAGAAAAGAATCCGCAGTGGCTGCAGCTACGCACGCAGATTGCCCACGGTTTTCAACAACTTAAGGAGAGCGCGCCGCGTCAGATGTCCTGGATGTCGGTCATTGACACCTATAGCGATATTTTTACCGATAATGCAGGGTTTCTTCTCGGACAACAGCTTGGGCGCGGAGAAATAACGGATATTTCGGTGCTGGAGAAAGTTGCGCAAATTCCGCAAACCAGTTGGTTATGGCGCAAAATTGTTAACCACCTGATCAATGAGATTTTTCGCCAGAATGACGATGATTTTCAGCAGAAAATTAATTCGCTTATCGCGTTAAGCCGCCAGCTTACGCGGTTTAAAGATAATATTCTGGCAGCCACTTTGACCCGTTATTATCAGTCGGCTTTTAAACATCAAACACATTTCGAACTCAAGCAATTGGCCCTGGAATATTGGGGAAATCCGCAGTTAACCAGTCGTAATAAAAGCTGGCAGGTTCACGTTGAAAATCCCGTATTACTGATGGTGCAAGGGTGGTTTGCCAAAGACGACCTGAAGCTGTTCTTTGAGTTGCTGAAAGGCAATCGGGATGTTGACCATGCGCGCCTGTTCTACTGGCTACGTTTTGCCAATCAGATGAGCTATACGCGCATTGTGCTGGGCGAAGAGGCGCTGCGATCCAAAGATGCCGATTATGTTGAGTTCAGGGCGAAAAACGCAGGGCGATTAAGCCGCCTGCAAGGCTCTGGTTCACGCGATAACAATGCCATGATTATGCGCATTGGCGATTATCTGTTTGTCGAATTTTCGAAAGTGGGGGCGATGTATGCCTACCATATGGGGAATGCGCCCTTTAATCCGGAAACCGGCATTCTTGATATTGATTATGATCTGAAAGATAAGCGGAATAACCGGCGCAAAGTCCGGTTGCGTTTACCGCATTTGTCGCCGGTATTTCGCTACTCACTCAACCGAATTGAAGGTTGGATGAGCCGATATGACGAAGAACTTCGTAAGTTGGGCATTGATTACGTTGCGGAAGATGTAAATCAGCCCTCTGTCACTTTGGATGCCTCCCGCTTCAATGCGTCAAAGACCGTGAGTCGGCCAGAGCCTGCATCGTTGCCTGAACATGAAGTCAGTGATGCAAAGTCAGACCGGGAAGAGCAAACCAACATCATCGCCTCAGCGTTAAAAGCCAAAAAAGAGCTACCTGGCCGGGAACAGCAAATCCGGGAGGTTATTCGTTCGGTCGATTGTAAAGTGATGGATAAACGAGGGCTGGGGGGCGCAATCCACATTCAGTTCAATGAGCCTGACCATGAAGCGGCGCAAAAATTACTCAGCCTCGGGTTTAAACCGGTGCTGGGTAAATTTACTTACTGGAGCAAATAGTGTTCAAAAAATTGTTGGGTAAATTTATTAAAGAGAATACCTCACTACCCGCTTCATTTGTGCCGCTGTATGTAATGAAAGAGGAGGGCTTTTCTTTCCCCTTTAGTCTTGCTGATAGTGAAGATAACTGGCCTGTCGCCTCATGTCTGGAACAGCTTCATGAGGAAGATTATGTTTCACACTGGTCTGATTGCTGGTTTCTTAGCTGGGATGATTTTTATCGCATCCGGAAAAATGATGACTATGCCAGCAGCCTGGCGATTTTCGCTTTTCCTCCACAGCGCAATCTGACGGCTCATCTTGCTGCAACGGGAAGTATTAGCGATGATACTTTTCGCGTTTTCATTGATAAATGGACGCAGCCCGACGACTATCGCCCCGTCGGAATAACTTGCACGGGAGCCAGTTTTTCCTCTGCGGAAGGCACCTTTGTGTTAAGCGAAGAGAACTGGCAGCTTCTGGACGCACTACAGCAACTCAGATTGCAGCAGCGACAGACGCCGGGCGAAACGGTCAACCAAACCAGTTGGGCTAAAATACGGCGGCAGGCCAAAAAAGCAGGGGCAAAACTGGATGACTATCTCGCAAAAACGATCGTTATCAGGCCAGAATCGTTACAGTTAAAACTGCGAAAATCGCTGGTGGTAGATACTCCGGTACTGGAAATTGAACCGGTTTTTGATGAGCAGCCTGCAAACTGGTTACAGATTTTTGACCGTACGCAACAGGTGCAGGATCGTTACCGTGTTTTAGGGGATGATGGTGTCTTAAATCATGTCATTCTTTCTCCTGAAGTCAAAGACGTCCTGACCTCCGTGCACGCTATTACCGGGCGTCGAGTGGCGGGGGATGATGCGCTCTCATTTGTTCGCAATCCCTACACCTGGATTGGTGAAGAGGCGAGCCAGGTGCTCGATCCTGACGTTTACGAGCAGAATTTACAGGACGCCGGGATCTACTTTTATGATTTTCGTCTGGAGCCGCAGATCGATGAAAACAGGCAAATTGCATCTGTAACGCTTTTTCTCAGCCCCAGAACTGAACAATCCGTGCCGGATGAAACCTATATCTTTAAACGCCCAGGTGAACTGGCGGCGTTGCTCTCTGAACTGGAACAAAAGTTAGCGGCACAACTGCCCGCCGGAGTCTGGCAGGGTTACGATCTGGAGCTTTCCAGATTCAGCCAGGAAGAACTGCAAGGTTATCAGGCGTTGCTTGAAAACTGGCAGCAACAGGCGGCGGGAATGAATTTTACCCACGTTCTCGATCTCAACAAATACAGTGACCGGGTTATCGGGATCGGTGAATTTGAAAAAATCAGTTCGCCTTATCTGGTCAAAAGTGAAAGTGAAAAATGGCTTCCGGAGAACCTTGCGCAAGAGATGTGCGAGGTCATGTTCTCTGGCTGGGATCTCGATAATCATCAACATTTTCAGGAACTGGAAGAGCGGCTGGAAGAGGCAAAAGCCACGGATGCGCCGGAAGTTGCCATGCCCTGGAACGACAACCTTTTGCCTCGCGAAGAAGCAGAAATTTTCCACGATAAATGGAAAAAGAAAATCGATGGCGAAACAAATGATGGCGTAAGCAGTGAACCGGTTAGTCGTGCCGTTCTGCTGATAGAACAAAATATTGAGCAGGCGCTGTATGTTAAACAACGGCGGGATTCCTTGCTCGGCGCACATCAGGCAGAAGTCGAACTGCCGATGATCCTCAAAACGTCCATTCAGCTACGTGAACATCAGCGTAAAGGGGTGGCGTGGCTCCAACAGTTGTATCTAAAGTCGCCAACCGAGACGGCGGGATGTTTACTGGCGGACGATATGGGGTTGGGTAAAACCTTACAGATTTTAACCTTTCTCATCTGGCATCGAGAACGTTTCCCGGATGCGCCCCCCTCGCTGATTGTTGCTCCGGTATCGTTACTCGATAACTGGGAACGTGAGGTCGGGAATTTCTTCCTGCGCGAGCAGGTGTCGATTTTAAAACTCTATGGTAATGAGCTTAAGGCGAAGAAGTGCGCGAAAGAGAGCATTCCTCAGGCACTTAAAAGCAAGGGCATTAAGAACTTACTGCAAAATGACTGGGTGGGTGACGCGCATATTGTTCTTACTACCTACGAGACGTTGCGCGATCAGGAATTTTCCCTGGCTCGTCAGCCCTGGTCCATAATGGTGTGCGACGAAGCGCAGAAAATCAAAAATCCGGCGGCATTAATAACCCAATCGGCAAAAGCCATTCAGGCGCAATTTAAAGTCGCATGTACCGGAACACCAGTCGAAAACACCCTTGTCGATCTGTGGTGTTTATTTGACTTCGTTCAGCCGGGGTTGTTGGGGGCTTTAAATAATTTTGGTAAAGATTATCTGCGCCCCATTGAGCAACAGAATGATAATGCTGTCCTCGAATCGCTACGCAAATTAATAGAACCGCAGACACTGCGCCGCACCAAAGAAGAAGTAGCGAAAGATCTGCCGGATAAGATTGAAGATCAGTACTGTAAACAGTTGAATATGCTGCTATTGCAACGGGATCTCTATACCCACTCGGTTGTAAGCTGGCAAAACCAACAGGAGATCAGCGAAGGGCTGGATCAACGAGGCTCAGGTATGCTGGGGTTGCTGCATCGGTTGAAACTTATTTGCGCATGGCCTTATTCCGTAAGTGCAGATTTGCGCTTACGTAACGATGCTCCGAAAGTAAAATGGCTGCTGGAGACGTTAAACACCATTCGCCAGTCATCTGATGACAAAGTGATTATTTTTACGGAACTGCGCGATATTCAACGAGAGCTGCAACATCTGATTGCGCAGCATTTTGGCTTTAAGCCTTTTATTATTAATGGTGATACCAGCACCAAATCTGGCAGTGACCAAAATCGTCAGAGCCTGATCGATGCATTTCAATCAACGCCAGGTTTTAACGTTATTATTTTATCCACCATCGCCGTTGGGTTTGGCGTCAATGTCCAAAAAGCGAATCATGTCATCCACTTTACCCGCTGTTGGAATCCGGCGAAGGAAGATCAGGCGACTGACAGAGCCTACCGCATTGGGCAGCAGAAAGATGTTTACGTCTATTATCCGACAGTGCGTGATAGCCAGTTAATGACTTTTGAAGAAACGCTGGATGAATTACTGAACCGACGCAGAGCGTTGGCCAGAGATATGCTCAAAGGGGCAAGCGATCTGACCGCCGCAGATTTTGAAGCGGTGCTGGCGGGCGCTCCCCCGGCATAGGGAACGCAATGGTTGATGACAAGACTTAAAAGAGCGCGAAGTTGCCCCCTTCTATAACCCTGAATATGCCGGGGCAGGGCAAGTCAACCGACAGGGATTCGGTGTTGCTTGGTTTATGAATAATAAATATATTTTGTGAATGTATGAGTTGACATTTATATGAAAAAAATCATAATTCCATCAAGTTTGCATGGGGCGCTTTCTGTATCTTATGCATCGCACCAAAGCCTGACAGCGAATAATACTGTAAGGCTCATATCAAAAACCGCCATTAGCTCATCAGGAAGAGCAGACGACAACCAGGATTGTTGTATGGTACGGGGTTCGAGGCCTCGATGGCGGTCCAACTTCTCAATTAAGTTGATGACCTGGATATACCATTATCAGCTCATCGCTGTGTTATCCCTTCATAAATCAGACGTAGCGCGAAGACACCGATAATCGCACCAATAATCCGACTGGCGACATGCTGCATACGCCCGTATGCGCGACGCACGGTCGGTAAAGAAAACGCCTGGCTAAGAAATACACGCCAGATAACAGACGCGAGCACAATTCCTGCCCAGGCCATTAAACGCGCCCAGGTCGGCGTTTCTGCATTTAACGTCACTGAGAAGATACTGATAAAAAATAAAACTGTTTGTGGATTAGAGAGATCGGTAATTAATCCACGGCGGAAAAATACATACCACGGGGCACTAAGGGGCTGTTGTAGCGCGCTCATCTGTGGTGTTGATTGTCGGCGCATACTGTTCCAGGCAAACCATAAGAGATAAGTGCCGCCGACGATTTTAATGAGTGAGAAAATCTCTTCACACTGGGTAATGAGCGTTGCCATTCCAAACAACCCCAGCCCGGAATAGATGGCATCGCCCAACGCGACACCAAGCCCGGTGAGTACGCCCGCGCGACGGCCTGAAGCCAGACTGGTTTGAACCACGACAAAGAGATTTGCCCCGGGATTAAAAAAGGTGATAACGAACAGTCCAACGGTCAGGTAAACGGCGTGCAAAGGAACCATAGTGATTTCACTCATAAATAAGCTGAATTAACTTCATCATATTTATAGTAAAAATGACTGAATGCGAGCGCGATCACAAAGAACGCGGATCTAAAAAGAGTGCCACCTGTACGCGACAGGTGGCAAAGTGGCATTAAAAGAGATATTTCATGCCCAGCATTCCCTGGGTATCGCTGTAACCGTTGTCACCCAACTGCTGGGCGACGTTGCCCCACAGTTGCAGACGCGGATTAAGCTGACCTTCCACC
>NZ_PTSB01000017.1:0-99774 GCF_002965125.1 Escherichia sp. MOD1-EC6162 | reverse complement strand
CTCAGGAGAACCCCGCTGACCCGGCGGCTTATTTGCCGTTGTTCCGTGTCAGTGGTGGCGCATTATAGGGAGTTATTCCGGCCTGACAAGAGGAAATTTAAAATAATTTTCCGAATGCGTGTTTTTTATTCTTTATGCTTATTTCATCATCGGTTTGTTGGTTAAATGGGCGATTTCTCGGGCAAAATTCGCTACCTGTTCCCAATCGGTATAGACAACTTCTTTGCGCGTATCCGTTTCTCCGCCAGACATCTTCATAATCAGCTTGATCATAAAGCGGTCGTACCAACGGTAGCGTGGATAACGCAGCGCCCCAGCGATAACCGCGCAGCGATCGGGACGCCATTGTGAGTTCATCAAGAACTTCCGCGCGTAGCTGTTGGTCTGCACAGTACGCTTCTCCGGTTTGCGCGCCACCAGGTTCACCGAGTAAAAGGCGCTCGGCATGGAGTTCAGGCGTGTGGCATGCGTTTTGACAAACTCCTGGAACGCAGAATGGTAATGACCGTAGCGAATAGATGCACCAATTACCACGCAGTCGTAGTTTTCCCATTCTGGTTCTTCGGTGCGATGCAAGTTGACAACATCCGCCTGGCTCCCCAGTTCTTTCAATTCCGAAGCCAGATACGAGGCAATCTCGCGCGTTTGTCCATCCCTTGTTGAGAAAAGAATTAATGTTTTCACGTATTACTCCATCATTCACGCCAGAAAGTCGGGGTAAAGAGCACCAGCAATGTAAAGACCTCGAGACGACCAAATAGCATATTGGCAATCAGGATCCATTTAGCCACCGGATTCATGCTGGTAAAGTTATCAGCAACCACACCAAGCCCTGGCCCCAGGTTATTCAATGTCGCAACAACCGACGCAAAGGCAGAAAAGTCATCCACACCAGTGGCGATAATCGCCAGCATACTGACAATAAAAACTAACGCATAAGCAGAGAAGAATCCCCACACGGCTTCAAGGATGCGTTCCGGCAATGCGCGGTTCCCTAGCTTAATGCTATAAACAGCATTCGGATGCACCAGACGTTTCAGCTCACGGTTCCCCTGTTTGAACAACAGCAGAATGCGGATCACTTTCAGGCCACCGCCCGTTGACCCGGCGCAACCACCGATAAATGCAGAGCACAACAGTAGTACCGGCAAAAAGAGCGGCCAGCGGGCAATGCTGTCGGTCGTAAACCCGGCGGTCGTCGCCATCGACACCACCTGGAAAAATGCCTGGTTAATCGTCATCAGCGCCGAACTGTAGACATTATGAAACCACAGTACGAGTGTACAAATAACCACCAGCGTAAACTGTACGCCGATAAACATGCGAAATTCCGGATCGCGCCAGTAAACCTTCAGACTACGCCCACTTAACAGCGAGAAGTGCAGACCGTAGTTACAGCCGGAGATCAGCAAGAAAATAGCAATAATAGTGTTAATGGTCGGGCTATCGAAATAGCCAACACTAGCATCATGTGTCGAGAAACCACCAATAGCGATTGTCGCAAAGCTATGACCGATGGCATCAAAGGCATCCATTCCAGCAAACCACAGCGCCAGCGCACAGGCGACGGTCAACAGAACATAAATCAACCACAAAGTTTTTGCCGTTTCCGCAATACGCGGGCGCATTTTGTTATCTTTCAGCGGGCCGGGCATTTCCGCGCGATAGAGCTGCATTCCACCTACACCGAGAATAGGCAGTATCGCGACTGCTAACACGATGATCCCCATCCCGCCAAACCATTGCAGCATCTGGCGATAAAAGAGGATGGCATGAGGGAGTGAGTCCAACCCCACCAGCGTCGTTGCGCCTGTGGTGGTCAGACCGGAGAAGGATTCAAAAAACGCATCTGTAATGGTGAGGTTCGGGCTTTCCGAGAAGATAAAAGGGAGCGCACCGACACTACCCAGCACGGTCCAGAACAGCACTACAATCAGAAACCCTTCGCGGGATTTCAGCTCGCCCTTCTCTTTACGGTTCGGCCACCACAGCATGGAGCCAATCGCGAGGGCGACAAAAAAAGTCTGGGTAAATGCGCGGCCCGCCCCATCCCGGTAGATGAGCGCTACCAGCCCTGGGATAATCATGGTCCCTGAAAATAAGATGACCAGTAGTCCAACGATTCGGGTTATGGCGCGAAAATGCATCTCTGCCGCTTCCTTAGTTCTGCAAAATGAAGTGGGGATTATTCTTCAATCGCTAACAATTGCAATGAACCACGGCTAAAATCCGCCAGCTTTGCGGAAAATTCAGCCACTTTCGCCGCCGGAAGCGCCACCCGCAGCAGAACGAATGCCTGATAATCGCTGGTAATAACTTTGCCGTCACACTGCCCCAGCAACGCTTCAATACCGGTTAACTGACTATATTCACATTGCAAAGTATATTCGGTTAATGGCGTCTTGCGTTGGGTCGTTAGCTGGCGCAGAGCCTGATTCACTCCGCCGCCATAAGCTTTCACTAACCCACCGGTGCCCAGCAATATGCCGCCGTAGTAGCGCACCACCACGGCGGTAATTTCCCCGACGCCGCTGCCCATCAGTTGGGCGAGCATCGGTTTACCTGCCGTTCCCGCCGGTTCACCGTCATCGGAGAAGCCCAGTTGTTGTGAATCGTCAGGCGCCCCCGCCACCCACGCCACGCAATGGTGGCGAGCATCGGGGTGTTCTGCCCGTACTGATTCAACAAACGCTTTCGCCGCCTCGACGCCATCGGTATGTGCCAACAGCGTAATGAAGCGGCTTTTTTTGATCTCTTCAACGACCGTGACCGGTGCCGCAGGAATTAACCAGCTTTCCATCACGCCAGCTTCAAATCCCGGGTCATGTTTTCCACGTTATTTTCGTGGATCACCACGTTGTCTTCGATACGAATGCCGCCGAACGGTTTCAGTGCTTCAATTTTCTGCCAGTTGAAGTGTTTGCTGAACTGCCCTTCACGCCACGGAGCCAGCAGCGATTCGATGAAGTAGATACCCGGTTCAATGGTTAACACCATCCCCGGCTGGAGAATACGAGTGCAGCGCAGGTACGGATATTTTGCCGGTGCCGCGAGATGCGTACCACTATCATCCTGCATAAAACCGGCTACGTCATGCACCTGCAGGCCAAGCGGATGCCCGATACCGTGCGGCATAAACGGCCCGGTAAGATCGTTTTCGACCATCGCTTCTTCACTCATATCAGTGATGATTTGGTGTTTACGCAACAGTTTAGCGATGCGCTGATGGAACTGGATGTGGTAATCCACATAGCTGACACCCGCCTTCATGGTGGCGATCAGCGCCAGTTGTTCATCATTAACGTCTTTCACCAGTTGCGCATAGTCATTGTCGCTTTTTGCCGACCAGGTACGAGTCAGGTCAGCCGCATAGCCGTTATATTCGGCCCCGGCGTCCAGCAGGAAGCTGCGCATCTCTTCCGGCGCCTGATGATCCAGTTTGGTGTAATGCAACACCGCAGCATGTTCGTTAAGCGCCACAATGTTGCTGTAAGGTACGTCGGTATCACGATGGCCGGTCGCGGTCAGGTAGGCGATGTTGATATCGAACTCGCTCATACCGGAACGGAAGGCTTCTTCTGCCGCGCGATGACCATTGACCGCCATTTTCTGCGCTTCACGCATACAGGTCAGTTCGTACTCGGTTTTGAAAGAACGGTAGTAATGCAGGTAGTCAATGACCCCTTTCGGGTTGATGTTGCTGGCCTCAATGCCCAGTTGCAGCGCACGTTCCGGCACCGGACCAATATAACCGATATTGCCGCGCGCGGCAGGCAGTTGGCTACCAATACCATCAGCTTTCGGCAGCGCGATCACTTCCACATCTTCAGTCCAGAAGGAGGTCGGCAGCGGTTCGACGTTGTGCCAGTAATCAACCGGCAGATAAAACCACAGTTTCGGTTTGTTCACGCCATCCACCAGCAACCAGCAGTTTGGCACCTGAGTTACCGGCACCCATGCTTTGAATTGCGGGTTCACTTTAAACGGATAGGGATGATCGTCGAGAAAAACGTTGAACAGCTCGCCAGAGTGAATAAGTAATGCATCCAGCTTGAAGCGCGCCAGCGCATCGCGAGTCCGTTCTTGCAAGGTAGCTATATGATTTTTATAAAGCGAGGCCAGTGATTCCATTTTTTACCCTTCTGTTTTTTGACCTTAAGTCTCCGCATCTTAGCACAACGTTCATACAGAGCGTGATTTCTGCCGAGCGTGATCAGAACGGCATTTCTTTAATCTTTTATTTGCATATTTTTAACATAAAACACACACTTCAAGCCATCTGGTACGACCAGATCACCTTGCGGATTCAGGAGACTGACATGCTTTACAAAGGCGACACCCTGTACCTTGACTGGCTGGAAGATGGCATTGCCGAACTGGTGTTCGATGCCCCAGGCTCAGTTAATAAACTCGACACTGCAACCGTCGCCAGCCTCGGTGAGGCCATCGGCGTGCTGGAACAACAATCAGATTTAAAAGGGCTGCTGCTGCGTTCGAACAAAGCAGCCTTTATTGTCGGTGCCGATATCACCGAATTTTTATCGCTGTTTCTCGTTCCGGAAGAACAATTAAGCCAGTGGCTGCATTTTGCCAATAGCGTGTTTAATCGACTGGAAGACCTGCCGGTGCCGACCATTGCCGCGGTCAACGGCTACGCGCTGGGCGGTGGCTGCGAATGCGTGCTGGCGACCGATTATCGTCTGGCGACGCCGGATCTGCGTATCGGGTTGCCGGAAACCAAACTTGGCATCATGCCGGGCTTTGGCGGCTCCGTGCGTATGCCACGAATGCTGGGCGCTGACAGTGCGCTGGAAATCATTGCCGCCGGTAAAGATGTCGGGGCCGAACAGGCGCTGAAAATCGGTCTGGTTGATGGCGTAGTCAAAGCAGAAAAACTACTTGAAGGCGCGATGGCAATTTTACGCCAGGCCATTAACGGCGACCTCGACTGGAAAGCGAAACGTCAGCCGAAGCTGGAACCGCTGAAACTTAGCAAGATTGAAGCCACCATGAGCTTCACCATCGCTAAAGGGATGGTCGCACAAACAGCGGGGAAACATTACCCGGCCCCCATCACCGCAGTAAAAACCATTGAAGCCGCCGCCCGTTTTGGTCGTGAAGAAGCCTTAAACCTGGAAAACAAAAGCTTTGTTCCGCTGGCGCACACCAACGAAGCCCGCGCACTGGTCGGCATTTTCCTTAACGATCAATATGTAAAAGGCAAAGCGAAAAAACTTACCCAAGACGTTGAAACACCGAAACAGGCCGCTGTACTGGGCGCGGGCATTATGGGGGGCGGCATTGCTTACCAGTCCGCGTGGAAAGGCGTGCCGGTTGTCATGAAAGATATCAACGACAAGTCGTTAACCCTCGGCATGACCGAAGCCGCGAAACTGCTGAACAAGCAGCTTGAGCGCGGCAAGATCGATGGTCTGAAACTGGCTGGCGTGATCTCCACGATTCACCCAACGCTCGACTACGCCGGGTTTGACCGCGTGGATATTGTGGTAGAAGCGGTTGTTGAAAACCCGAAAGTGAAAAAAGCCGTGCTGGCAGAAACTGAGCAGAAAGTACGTCCGGATACCGTGCTGGCTTCTAACACTTCAACCATTCCTATCAGCGAACTGGCCAACGCGCTGGAACGCCCGGAAAATTTCTGCGGGATGCACTTCTTTAACCCGGTGCACCGGATGCCGTTGGTAGAAATTATTCGCGGTGAGAAAAGCTCCGACGAAACCATCGCAAAAGTTGTCGCCTGGGCAAGCAAGATGGGCAAGACGCCGATCGTAGTTAACGACTGCCCGGGCTTCTTCGTTAACCGCGTGCTGTTCCCGTACTTCGCTGGTTTCAGCCAGTTACTACGTGACGGTGCGGATTTCCGCAAGATCGACAAGGTGATGGAAAAACAGTTTGGCTGGCCGATGGGTCCGGCATACCTGCTGGATGTCGTGGGGATTGATACCGCGCATCACGCCCAGGCAGTGATGGCAGCGGGCTTCCCGCAGCGGATGCAAAAAGATTATCGCGACGCCATCGATTCATTGTTTGATGCCAACCGCTTTGGTCAGAAGAATTGCCTCGGTTTCTGGCGCTATAAAGAAGACAGCAAAGGCAAGCCGAAGAAAGAAGAAGATTCCGCCGTTGACGGCCTGCTGGCAGAAGTCAGCCAGCCAAAGCGTGATTTCAGCGAGGAAGAGATTATCGCCCGCATGATGATCCCGATGGTCAACGAAGTGGTGCGCTGCCTGGAAGAAGGCATTATCGCCACTCCGGCAGAAGCGGATATGGCGCTGGTCTACGGCCTGGGCTTCCCTCCGTTCCACGGCGGCGCGTTCCGCTGGCTGGACACCCTCGGCAGCGCGAAATATCTCGATATGGCGCAGCAATATCAGCACCTCGGCCCACTGTATGAAGTGCCGGAAGGTCTGCGTAATAAAGCGCGCCATAACGAACCATACTATCCCCCGGTTGAGCCAGCCCGTCCGGTTGGCGACCTGAAAACGGCTTAAGGAGTCACAATGGAACAGGTTGTCATTGTCGATGCAATTCGCACCCCGATGGGCCGTTCGAAGGGCGGTGCTTTTCGTCACGTGCGCGCGGAAGACCTCTCCGCTCATTTAATGCGTAGTCTACTGGCGCGTAATCCGGCGCTGGAAGCAGCGGCTCTCGACGATATTTACTGGGGTTGTGTGCAGCAAACGCTGGAGCAGGGTTTCAACATCGCCCGTAACGCGGCGCTGTTGGCAGAAGTGCCGCATTCCGTCCCGGCGGTTACCGTCAATCGCTTGTGTGGTTCATCCATGCAGGCATTGCACGACGCGGCACGAATGATCATGACTGGCGATGCGCAGGCATGTCTGGTCGGCGGTGTGGAACACATGGGTCATGTACCAATGAGCCACGGTGTCAATTTTCACCCGGGTCTTAGCCGCAATGTTGCCAAAGCGGCGGGCCTGATGGGCTTAACGGCAGAAATGCTGGCGCGTATGCACGGTATCAGCCGTGAAATGCAGGATGCCTTTGCCGCACGGTCACACGCTCGTGCCTGGGCCGCCACGCAGTCGGGCGCATTTAAAAATGAAATCATCCCGACAGGTGGTCACGATGCCGACGGTGTACTGAAGCAGTTTAATTACGACGAAGTGATTCGCCCGGAAACCACCGTGGAAGCCCTCGCCACGCTACGTCCGGCGTTCGATCCGGTCAGCGGTACGGTAACGGCGGGCACGTCTTCTGCGCTTTCCGATGGTGCTGCAGCCATGCTGGTGATGAGTGAAAGCCGCGCCCGTGAATTAGGTCTTAAGCCACGCGCCCGCGTGCGTTCGATGGCGGTTGTCGGTTGTGACCCGTCGATTATGGGTTACGGCCCGGTTCCGGCCTCGAAGCTGGCGCTGAAAAAAGCGGGGCTTTCTGCCAGCGATATCGGCGTGTTTGAAATGAATGAAGCCTTTGCCGCGCAGATCCTGCCGTGTATTAAAGATCTGGGGCTGATGGAGCAGATTGACGAGAAGATCAACCTCAACGGTGGCGCGATCGCACTGGGTCATCCGCTGGGCTGTTCCGGTGCGCGTATCAGCACCACGCTGCTGAATCTGATGGAACGCAAAGATGCCCAGTTTGGTCTGGCGACGATGTGTATCGGTCTGGGTCAGGGCATTGCGACGGTGTTTGAGCGGGTTTAAACACTTGCCGGATGCGGCGTGAACGCCTTATCCGGCCTACGGTTCAGGACTCTTTGTAGGCCGGATAAGACGCGACATAGAGTAATGCCACTGAATAAAGCTTTAGTTGCCGTTTTTCCCGCCTGTCAGGGGCGGGTTTTTTTAACCCTTAGATAAACGCAAACGCATCGCCAAACAGGCGATCTTCCCGCGCATTACGCTCATTGCAGAACAGGTCTCGGGCGATTTTCGCCATCTCAAAACGTCCAGCGATATAGATATCATGCTCTGCTAACGTACCGTGATCCTGCAACACCGCCGTTAATACCGTACCGGTACGCCCTCGCCAACCCGCTTCCGGCTGTTCAACCACCGGCACCACTTGTAAACCAGGATGCTTAAGCGAAAGCGCCTCAAGCTCAGAAAGATCGTACAGATGTTGCTGCTCACGCCCGCCCCAGTAAATAGTGATATTACGATTGGGATTACGCGCCAGCGCCGTCAGCAAAATAGAACGGGCATAAGAGAAGCCCGTGCCGCCGGCAATAAGAATCATTGGACGCTCTTCATCATCGCGCAGCCAGGCTTCACCGTGGGGGATATCGACTACGATTTGATGATCTTTAAGGATGCGGTCCATGACAGCTTTCGCGTAAAGATTGATTTCAGAAGCACCGATATGCAACTCGATAAATCCTTTTTCATCAGGCGTTGAGGCCATTGAAAATGGGCGTTTATCGCGCTCGTCCATCACTACCATCAAATACTGACCTGCACGGAATGAAAAGGCCGCATCTGGCACGATTCGAACACGGTATACGGTATCCGTGATAGCTTCTACCGAGGTCACTTTACAGCTTAAGGTTGTCATGCGCTTTCTCTGTCGGATCAATAAATAGGGCAAAACAAACGCGCATCAGGCGCTTTTACCGTTGTTAAAGATGGCCAGTTCATCCCAGATTGCGTCAATATGCGCAACAACATCCGGATCTTTCTTGATAGGACGCCCCCACTCACGCTGGGTTTCCCCTGGCCATTTATTCGTGGCATCCAGCCCCATTTTTGAACCCAGCCCGGAAACAGGCGAGGCAAAGTCCAGATAATCAATAGGCGTATTTTCAACCAGCACCGTATCCCGCGCCGGGTCCATGCGGGTAGTAATCGCCCAAATCACATCGTTCCAGTCGCGTGCGTTGACATCATCATCGCAGACGATCACAAATTTAGTGTACATAAACTGACGTAAGAACGACCAGACGCCCATCATGACGCGCTTTGCGTGTCCAGCGTACTGTTTTTTGATCGTCACTACCGCCAGTCGATAAGAGCAGCCCTCCGGCGGCAGATAAAAATCAACAATTTCCGGGAACTGTTTTTGCAGAATCGGCACGAACACTTCGTTCAGCGCCACGCCCAACACCGCAGGTTCATCTGGCGGACGACCGGTATAGGTGGAGTGGTAAATCGCATCTTCACGCTGGGTAATGTGCGTTACGGTAAAGACAGGGAAGCTATCAACTTCATTATAGTAACCCGTGTGGTCACCATATGGGCCTTCTGCAGCCATCTCACCCGGGTCGATATACCCTTCCAGCACGATTTCTGCACTGGCAGGTACTTCGAGGTCATTAGAAATGCACTTCACCACTTCGGTTTTGGTGCCACGTAACAATCCGGCAAAGGCGTATTCCGACAACGTATCCGGCACTGGCGTCACCGCGCCGAGAATCGTCGCAGGATCAGCCCCCAGAGCAACAGAGATCGGAAAACGTTCACCCGGATGCGCCGCGCACCACTCCTGATAATCCAGCGCACCGCCGCGGTGCGACAGCCAGCGCATAATCAGCTTGTTTTTACCAATCAACTGCTGGCGATAAATGCCAAGATTTTGCCGCTCTTTGTGCGGCCCCCGCGTCACCGTCAACCCCCAGGTAATCAACGGAGCAGCATCTTCCGGCCAGCAGGTCATAATGGGAATGCGGTTGAGATCGACATCATCACCAGAAACAATTTTTTGCTGACAGGGCGCACCACGTAACCGTTTCGTCGGCATGTTCAACACCTGCTTAAACTGCGGCAGCTTATCAAACAGATCGCGAAAGCCTTTTGGCGGCTCCGGTTCTTTCAGAAACGCTAATAATTTACCGACTTCCCGCAACGCCGAAACATCCTCTTGCCCCATACCCATAGCGACACGTTTCGGCGTACCAAACAGGTTGCACAGCACCGGCATTGAATAACCTTTAGGATTTTCAAACAACAGCGCAGGTCCACCGGCACGCAATGTGCGGTCGGCTATTTCAGTCATTTCCAGATGCGGATCCACCGGGAGCGTGATACGTTTTAGCTCACCCTGCTGTTCAAGCAAGGTCAGGAAGTCGCGTAAATCGTTATATTTCATGGCGTCCATTGTAGCCTCTTAATCTGCGCACATTATACGGCGTTCATCTTTACGATGCTGTAAATTTGTTAAATTAGCGTGAACTCAGGCGGTATAACGCAAACCCGGGAATATAATTAACTTAACGCATCGCTTTTGCTATTCTTGCGCCCCGATTAAACGGATAAGAGTCATTATGCAATCCTGGTATTTACTGTACTGCAAGCGCGGGCAACTCCAACGTGCCCAGGAACACCTCGAAAGACAGGCGGTTAATTGCCTGGCGCCGATGATCACCCTGGAAAAAATCGTACGAGGCAAACGTACTGCAGTCAGTGAGCCATTGTTCCCCAACTACCTGTTTGTGGAATTTGATCCAGAAGTGATTCATACCACCACCATCAACGCCACTCGGGGTGTCAGCCACTTTGTCCGTTTTGGCGCATCGCCAGCGATAGTCCCATCGGCGGTGATTCATCAGTTATCGGTGTATAAACCGAAAGACATTGTCGATCCGGCAACGCCATATCCAGGTGATAAGGTGATTATTACCGAAGGTGCTTTCGAAGGTTTTCAGGCCATTTTCACCGAACCCGACGGTGAGGCACGCTCTATGCTCTTGCTTAATCTTATCAATAAAGAGATTAAGCACAGTGTGAAGAACACCGAGTTCCGCAAACTCTAGAACGCAATCCCAAATAACTTTTTGACATTGGCATCCGTGGTGGCACCCAGCCATGCGGCATCTTCCCCACGCCAGTGCGCAATACGTTGCAAAATATGGGGCAAACAGGCTGGCTCGTTGCGCCGGGAGGATGGCTTCGGCGTGAGATCGCGTGGGAGCAAATACGGTGCATCAGTTTCAATCAGTAGTTTATCTGCCGGAATCAACGGCAACAGTTCTCGCAGTTCCAGTCCGCGTCGTTCATCGCAAACCCAACCAGTAATGCCAATATAAATGCCTCGCACCACACATGCCTGCATCTCTTCGCGTGTGCCAGTAAAACAGTGCAACACCGCGCCAGGTAGTTTATCCAGCCACGGCTCCAGCAATGTAATAAACCGCTCATGGGCATCGCGACAGTGCATAAACACCGGCATGTTTAATTCTGCGGCAATACGCAACTGGGCAACAAAGGCACGTTCCTGTTCTTCTGGCGTAGAAAAGTTGCGGTTAAAGTCGAGGCCACACTCACCCATCGCCACCACTTCTGGCTGCGAGGCCAGCTCCACAAGCACTTCTTCTGTTGCATCTTGCCACTGGCTGCTGTCGTGAGGATGCACGCCTGCCGTTGACCAACAGTGCAGATACTGACGCGCCAGTTTTTGCGCCTGTTGGCTTTCGTGCAGGTTAGTGCCGGTGATGAGTAGCCCATCAACACCCGCAGCAAAAGCGCGTGCCACAACATCATCGCGGTCTTTCGCAAATTGCGAACTGGTCAAATTAACGCCGATATCAAACATCCTGCTCTCCATATGACAACCGCCCTGACGGGCGGTTGAATTTATTCTTCAGTTTTTTCGCTTTCTGCTTCAGCGTCGTTTTCTTCTTCCCGGTTTCGACCTTTACCAACGTAAAAGCGTGAGAAGAAGACACCGATTTCAAACAGGCAGTACATCGGGATCGCCAGCAGCGTTTGCGAGAAGACATCCGGCGGCGTCAGTAGCATCCCGACAACAAATGCGCCAACCAGCACATACGGGCGTTTTTTGCGTAAGTCTTCTGGAGAGGTAATCCCCATCCAGCACAGCAGCACAATTGCCACCGGTACTTCGAAGGAGACGCCAAACGCCATAAACAACGCCATAACGAAGCTTAAGTAGCTGGCGATGTCGGTGGACACCTGTACCCCTTCTGGCGCGGTATTGGCAAGGAAGCCAAATGCCAGCGGGAAGACCACAAAATAGGCAAACGCCATACCGATATAAAACAGCAGAGAGCTGGAAACCAGCAACGGCACCACCAGACGACGTTCGTGCTTATACAGCGCGGGAGCGATAAACGCCCACACCTGATAGAGAATCACCGGCGCTGACAGAATCAGCGACACCATAAAGGTCAACTTGATCGGCGTAAAGAACGGCGAGGCCACGTCGGTGGCGATCATCGTTGAACCTTGCGGCAACTGCTTGATCAACGGCGCGGATACCAGGTGATAGATATCATTGGCGAAATAGACCAGGCACAGAAATATCACGATCACCGCGATAATGCAGTTCAGCAGACGCTTACGCAGCTCAATCAGATGCGTGATAAGCGGTTGAGTATCTTCTACAGACATGTTTACGGTTTATCACTCGATGAAGGGGAAGATACAGCGGTTTTCGGTTCAGCATCCGCAGCAGGTTTTACCACCGGCTCTGGCGTGGCTTCTGGCTTCTGTTCCGGCGAGCTGGCCTGAGTTTCCGCAGCGGCAGGCGTGACGCCTTCATGCGCAGCCTCATTGTCTTTCACCACCGGGTTATGGATGGTGTGCGCTTCATCACTCACCTTTTCAGGATCGTTTGCGACGTAGGAACGTTTCATCGACTCCGCGGCCTGGCGCAGTTCATCCATCGACGCTTTCAGTTCGGGCGTCAGGTTAGTGAGACTCGCCTTTTCAACCTTTTTCAGGCTGTCCTGAAACTCCTGGAGTTTTAACTCCTGGGTCAGTTCGTTCTGCACCGTTGTCGCCAGTGAACGCAACGCACGAATCCAGCCCGCTACCGTTTTTACCGCCACAGGCAATCGTTGCGGCCCCAGAACGACGAGGCCGATGATGAATACCAATAGCAGTTCGCTAAAACCGATATCAAACACGGATTACACCTGCTCTTTATCGTGGCGCTTCGCGTCTTCTGTTTTAGCCTGTTCCTGGTTCGTATCCGCCTGCTTATCGACGATAGTTTTCGCAGTAAAATCAGCATCCTGACTGGTTTTATCCTGCTTTGGTTCATCATCGCTCATTGCTTTTTTAAAGCCTTTGATCGACGCACCAAGATCGGAACCGATGGAGCCGAGCTTTTTGGTGCCAAAAAGCAGTACAACGATGACGGCAATAATCAATAACTGCCAAATACTGATACCACCCATACATGTTCCTCTGTGGTAGATGATGATTAAACAAGGCCGCATTATACGTTACACGGCCCGCCTTGAGCGATGAAAAAATCAGCGTGTTTTGCGCCAACCGACAAACCAGGCGCTCAGCCCCCCCGCCATTAACCAGGCGGGCATCAACCCAAATTCAGGTCGGCTGACCAACAAGAATGTGCCACTTAATACTAATGTCGCACCAATTCCGAGAAAATAACGGGATTGTCCCTGACGCACATGATTCGACTGTAACTCGCGCGCAATCTTATCAACACTGTGCTGTAAATACTTGCCCTGGCGCAAACTGTCATAAACCAATTCAGGCAGTTCTGGCATTTTTTCGATCCAGAACGGCGCTTTTTCCTTAAAGGCTCTCACCAGCGCAGGAATACCAACCTGATCTTTAATCCACGATTCAAGGAAGGGTTTTGCAGTTTTCCATAAATCGAGCTGTGGATAAAGTTGCCGTCCAACGCCTTCGATATAGAGCAACGTTTTCTGAAGTAACACCAGTTGCGGCTGCACTTCCATGTTGAATCGACGCGCCGTATTAAACAGATTTAACAGCACATGTCCAAACGAAATTTCCGCCAGCGGTTTTTCAAAGATTGGCTCGCACACGGTACGAATGGCAAATTCAAAATCTTCCACGTTGGTATCTGGCGGCACCCAGCCTGAATCAACGTGCAACTCCGCCACTTTGCGATAGTCACGGTTAAAGAAGGCGATAAAGTTTTCCGCCAGATAGCGTTTATCTTCTTTGTTTAGCGAGCCAACAATCCCGCAATCAATACCGATATACTTCGGGTTTTCCGGGTGTTCGAAGCTTACGAAGATGTTGCCTGGGTGCATGTCGGCATGGAAAAAACTGTCACGGAAGACCTGAGTAAAAAACACCTGCACGCCGCGTTCCGCCAGCAATTTCATGTTGGTGCCGTTTTTCTCCAGCGCCGCGACATCAGAAACCGGAATGCCGTAGATGCGCTCCATCACCATCATCCCTTCGCTGCAATAGTCAGGGTAAACTTCCGGAATGTAGAGCATCGGGCTGTTTTCAAAATTGCGCCGCAACTGGATTGCGTTAGCGGACTCCCGCAACAAATTCAGTTCGTCGATCAACGTTTTCTCGTACTCGCGTACCACTTCAGTTGGGCGCAGACGACGTCCATCCGGCAGTAAGCGCGGCACCCAGCGGGCGAGACGATAAATAAGTTTCAGGTCCGCTTTAATAACCGGCAAAATATCCGGGCGGATAACTTTAATCACCACCTCTTTGCCATTCGATTTCAGCCGCGCAGTATGTACCTGCGCAACGGAAGCCGATGCCAGGGGCGTAATGTCAAAATCATCAAACCACGCTTCCACCGGCAAGCCGCCCATCGCCGCTTCAATTTGTGCTTTCGCCAGTTTGCCATCAAACGGTGCGACTTTGTCCTGCAATAACGCCAGTTGGTCGGCAATATTCGGCGGGAAAAGATCGCGGCGGGTCGATAACATCTGCCCAAACTTGATCCATACAGGACCCAGTTCTTGCAGCGCCAGTCGTAGCCGCTCGCCTAATGGTTTATCTTTATGCCGATTCGGCATCCAGAACAATGAGTATCGCCATAACCGCAGCGGCAAAGTGATACGCATTTTAGGAATCAGTTCATCAAGTCCGTAGCTTAAAAAAGTGCGAATGATGAAATACAGGCGCCGTACTTCACCTGGCGTCATTAAACTGCCTCCAGTTTTTCCAGCCGTTTGGTTAGCGCATCAACGGCACGTTCAACGGCGGCTGTCTCTTCCGCAAACCAGGCCACTTCAAGCGGACCTGGCGCCATACGCCACTCTTCGGTAATTGCTTCAGCCACATAACGTTGCTGGCGTTTAATACCGTGATGCAGGAACTTCGCGCCACCACGCAGGGCTTTGCTGATGCCTTCGGCAGCGATATCACCAGTATAAGGAGCCAGCAGCTCCGCTGGGTCAAACTCCGCGAGATCTGCCAGCGCAACGAAGTTCTGTACTACCTGAATATCGCCCTGCACTTCCAGCTCGCCGCTGCGGATTAACGCGGCAAGCTGCTGGCGATCGCGGAGTTTCGGTAACACGCTGGCATAAGCAATGACGGTGCAATCAGCATCACCCGCCCATTCTCCCAGAACATCGACCTGACGTTCGCTAAATACCAAAATCAGCGAGGTCGAAAAGCCTTTTACCTCTATGCGCAATACTTTGCCCAACAGACGCGAGCGGGCAGTTTTCAGCGCGGGTGAGCGATACAGGAAGGTGTTGAGCAGACTTTCTATTCCTGCCGTCACTAAAGGTTTAAAAGGCATAGTCGTACTCCTGTCAGAACTTATAACCACGGTGCAGCGCCACAACGCCAGCCGTCAGGTTGTAATAATCGACACTTTCGAATCCGGCATCTTGCATCATGGCTTTCAGGGTATCCTGATCGGGATGCATACGGATGGATTCTGCCAGATAACGGTAGCTGTCGGCGTCATTCGCCACCAGCGAGCCAATACGCGGCAACACATGGAAGGAGTAAGCGTCATAAGCTTTGCTTAGCGGCTCGATAATCGGCTTCGAGAACTCAAGCACCAGCAGACGACCGCCGGGTTTCAGCACGCGATACATCGAACGCAGCGCTTTATCTTTGTCAGTGACGTTACGCAGACCAAACGAAATGGTGATGCAATCAAAGGTGTTATCCGGGAACGGTAGAGCCTCGGCATTTGCCTGAACATACTCAACGTTGCCAATCACGCCGATATTACGCAGCTTCTCGCGCCCCATTTTGAGCATGGATTCATTGATATCAGCGAGGACCACTTTGCCAGTTTCACCGACCAGGCGGGAGAATTTCGCCGTCAGATCGCCAGTGCCGCCAGCCAGATCCAGCACGGTCTGCCCACGGCGTACGCCGCTACAATCGATCGTGAATCGCTTCCACAAACGATGAATACCAAAGGACATCAAATCGTTCATGACATCGTATTTCGATGCCACGGAATGGAAAACGTGGGCGACCATGTCCGCTTTTTGTTCCTTCGCGACGGTCTGAAAACCAAAGTGCGTCGTTTCTTGTGACTTATCCACCATCTCAATGCCTGCTCATCAAAAAATTGTTCCAGAAGTGTAACAGATTGGGCGTCGTTGCCCTAGATTTCTACCCGGCTTAGCTACCCCTAATGGGCTAACGCGATTGCTGATTATATTCATCATCACGTTGATAAGCTTCACCATTCGGCTGCTCCGGAACCGACCGCAATCGGTACTCTTCGTCCTGGCTTACCGCCTGATCGGCCAAATCCGGATTAATCTCGCGTTTAATTTCTACCCCTAAACCACGAAACGCTTCTGCCTGCGCCAGCACATTTCCGCGACCTGAAGAAAGTTTTTTCATCGCCTGGCGATAGTTATCCTGCGCTTTATCCAGACTTTGACCAATCGCAGACATATCATCAACAAACAGGCGCATTTTGTCGTACAGCTTGCTGGCACGATCAGCGATTTGCTGAGCGTTACGGCTTTGATGCTCATAACGCCACAGGTTGGCGATAGTACGCAACGCCACCAGCAGCGTGGTGGGGCTAACCAGCATAATATTGTTTTTCAACGCTTCGGTGATTAGCTCCGGCTGCCTGTCCAGCGCCAGTAAGAATGCCGGTTCGACGGGGATAAACATCAGCACGTAATCCAGGGTTCTTAGCCCCGGAAGCTGCTGATAATCTTTACGCCCCAACAAGCGGATATGGTTACGCACCGACGCGATATGTTCCTGCAATGCGCTTTCGCGGGTGTAGTCGTCTTCCGCATTGAAGTAGCGTTCATACGCGACCAGCGTCATTTTGGCGTCGATAACCACATCTTTCCCCTGTGGTAAGCGCACGATGACATCTGGTTGCATCCGCGAGCGGGCGTCATTTTCGATGCTGACCTGGGTTTCATATTCATACCCCTCACGCAACCCGGAAGCCTCCAGTACTCGCGTTAATACCACTTCGCCCCAGTTACCCTGGGTTTTATTGTCGCCTTTTAGCGCCCGTGTCAGGTTGATTGCTTCCTGGGCCATTTGGGCGTTGAGTTGTTGGAGATTGCGAATTTCGTGGGTCAGGGTATGGCGTTCTTGTGCTTCTTTACCAAAACTGTCCTGAACCTGACGGCGAAAACCATCCAGTTGTTCACGCAGCGGCGACAAAAGGCTGTTCAGACTCTGGCGATTTTGTTCATCAACCCGGCGATTGCTGTGTTCAAAAATACGGTTAGCGAGGTTTTCAAACTGCTCGCTTAAACGCTGTTCGCTGTTGATCATCTGGCGAATTTTATCGTCAGCATGTTGCTGTGCGGCTTCCATCCGCGTGGTCACTTCACGCAGATCGGCCTCCAGCGAGGTGTTAATACTTTGCAGGCTGCGCACTTCGTTATTGAGTAGTTCACACTCTTCACGCCAGTGCTCACTTTGGGTAATTTGTTGTTTTGCCGCACTTAACTCCGCAACCATCTCTTCACGTTCGGCTAGTTGCTCGGCTTTTTGCTGTGCATGTTGATAACTGGCAAACAGCCAGCCGATGGCCACACTGACCAGTGCAATAATGGCATAAACAATGATTGAGAAATCCACAAAGCCTCCTGACGCAACAACTTACCCGCACAAAATAGAATTGTGCTGTACAAACGTCCAGTTGGAAAGGCATTTCCTGCGAGGCGCTACGCAAAAATACAAAAGGCCGAACGTATCGGCCTTCAGACAGGAGAAGAGAATTACAGCAGACGACGCGCCGCTTCCACCACGATTTTCACCGCATGGCTTTCGGTTTGTTTCATCGTCTCAGCATTCGGGATCTCTTGCTGGGTGCGGTTAACAATAACGCCAGCTACCATACCGGCACGCAGGCCCTGGCTTGCACACATGGTCAGCAGAGTTGCAGATTCCATCTCATAATTCATTACGCCCATCGCCTGCCACTCTTCCATAGAGCCTTTAAAGTGACGGACTACACGGCCAGAATAAGTGTCGTAACGTTCCTGGCCCGGGTAGAAAGTGTCAGAAGAGGCAGTCACACCCACGTGAGTGGTTGCACCAATAGACTTCGCTGCTTCAACCAGCGCGGTAGTACATTCGAAATCAGCCACTGCCGGGAATTCCAGCGGTGCGAAATGCAGGCTCGCGCCATCCAGACGAACAGACGCCGTAGTAACCAGTACATCACCAACATTAATATGCGGCTGAATAGCGCCAGTCGTACCGATACGCAGGAAAGTGCGAATGCCAAGCTGTGCCAGTTCTTCAACGGCAATAGAAGTCGACGGACCACCGATACCGGTAGAACAAACGATAACAGGTTTACCATCCAGCTCTGCACGCCAGGTGGTGAATTCGCGGTGAGATGCCAGTTTAACCGGCTTATCCATTAGCGCGGCGATCTTTTCCACACGATCCGGGTCGCCAGGAACGATGGCTAGCGTAGCCCCTTGTAAATCGTTTTTAGTGAGGCCGAGATGAAAAACATCAGACTTGGACATATACAACTCCTCTGTGAATCGGTTTAGTCAGAAGAAGCAAAAAGATACTTTACCGAAGGGATTAACATTTTTTCGTGATAATCATCACTATGATGCAAATATGTTGCATACATTTACTCATCAAAAGTGACTTAAATCACATAATTTGCTCTTAAGTCAGTAAGGCTGCTTAAAAGATGAGCCATTTGAGGCAATGTGAATTGTTGCACGCTGACTATAGTTAACATTGCGCAAAATTTTCATAAGGGTACGGAGAATCCCATGACAACAACACAACAATCCGGATTTGCACCTGCTGCATCACCCCTCGCCTCAACAATTGTTCATACCCCGGACGATACGATTGTGGCAGGGTTCACCTCTATCCCTTCACAAGGGGATAACATGCCTGCTTATCATGCTCGTCCAAAGCAGAGCGATGGCCCACTACCTGTGGTCATTGTAGTGCAGGAAATTTTTGGTGTGCATGAACATATCCGCGACATTTGTCGCCGTCTGGCGCTGGAGGGGTATCTGGCTATCGCACCAGAACTTTACTTCCGCGAAGGCGATCCGAATGATTTCACCGACATCCCGACGCTGTTAAGTGGTCTGGTAGAAAAAGTACCTGACTCACAGGTGCTTGCCGATCTCGATCACGTCGCCAGTTGGGCGTCACGCAATGGCGGTGATGTGCATCGCTTAATGATCACTGGATTTTGCTGGGGTGGGCGAATCGCCTGGCTGTATGCCGCGCATAACCCGCAACTGAAAGCGGCAGTAGCGTGGTATGGCAAACTGACGGGCGACAAAACATTAAATTCACCGAAACAGCCTGTTGATATCGCGACTGACCTTAATGCCCCGGTTCTCGGGTTGTACGGCGGTCAGGATAACAGCATTCCGCAGGAGAGCGTTGAAACCATGCGCCAGGCGCTGCGGGCAGCGAACGCGAAAGCGGAGATTATCGTTTACCCGGATGCCGGACATGCATTCAACGCCGATTATCGCCCGAGCTATCATGCCGAGTCTGCGCAAGACGGCTGGCAGCGAATGCTGGAATGGTTTACGCAGTATGGTGTTAAAAAGTAACGCCATTGCCGCTAAATCTGATGATTAAGCTCACACAATTTCAACGATTTTTTTAATCTCAAAAACATACAGCATCAAAAAATTTGTTGCTGTATGCCACTATTTGACCCCCTTCACATTCGTCATCACACCACCTGCTGAATGCAAAAATTTCGTTGCTGTGCGGCAAACTTTTTTCCTGTTTTATACCGCTTTTCTCCTGAATACTCGCTCTCAGAACAACCGGATCGTTTAAACATCAGACAGGAGATTTACCATGACGCAATCCATTTTTCAGGCCCAACCCTTTGAATTACCTTTTGATCCGTGTACGACTGCACTGGTCATGATCGACATGCAGCGTGACTTTGTCGAGGCAGGAGGCTTCGGTGAGGCATTGGGTAATGATGTTTCACTGGTTCGCACAGCTATCGCGCCATGTACAGAGGTGCTGGCAGCCGCACGTCAAAAAGGAATTATGGTTATTCATACCCGTGAAGGCCATCGCGCTGACTTAAGCGACTGCCCACCAGCCAAACTGACACGCGGTGGTAAAACCTTTATTGGTGAACCAGGACCGATGGGACGCATTCTGGTCAGAGGTGAAGCAGGTCATGACATCATTCCTGAACTGTACCCGGTAGCAGGCGAACCGGTGATTGATAAACCTGGCAAAGGCGCTTTTTATCAAACCGACTTACATCTGATTTTGCAAAACCACGGTATCAAGACGCTGATTGTTTGTGGTGTGACTACCGAAGTTTGCGTAACCACCACCGTGCGCGAAGCAAATGACCGTGGCTATGAATGCATCATCCCGGAAGATTGTGTTGGCTCCTATTTCCCGGAATTCCAGAAATACGCCCTGGAAATGATCAAAGCACAAGGTGCCATTTTCGGTTGGGTAACTGATTCCAAAGCCATTATTGCAGGTCTGGAAGGCTAACACCGATGGTACAGGTTACGCTTTGCGCATCGTCGTTGGGGTATCTTTTTCCGCGGAATGAAACGCAAAATTTACGTCTGCATAGTGCTTTTAAGCATGCGGTAAATCTGTCTTCAGAAGCGGGAACATTCATCACCCTGCTGTGTGCGCAAACGTATCTGAATCTCCCTGATGCCGCCAGAGTCATCCTGCCTGAGCGTTGGGACTGGCGAAGAGAGATCGCCCGTTCAGATCCTGTTCAGTTAACCCCTGGCTTGCTACAAACACCTCGCTTTTACGTGGTGCTTCATAACACAACACTCTGGCAGCCGCCATTTGTGGGGGGAATGTTGACACTTGAGGCGTTCCCTTTGGTTTTACAGCACTACCCAACAATGGCATCGCAACGGCTTTTATTTTGTCTGGAGCATAACGTTCAAAGCACATTGCACCTGCCGGATAGCCTCATGCACGAGGGATTAGAGATTATGGAACATCCAGATGCGCTGGAACGCCAGGTGCCACAACTGATCGGCTTTGGCAAAGGCTTAACGCCCGATGGTGATGACTATTTGCTGGGCTATCTGGCGGCGCTCTGGTTATGGCAACTACCTGCACCACTTGCCGATCATCAATACCGGTTGCAGCAGGCAATTAACCAACATGCACACAACACCACGGATATTAGTCGTCATTATCTGGAGCGTGCACTTCAGGGACATTTTTCAGAACCGATTTGCCAGTTACTCGCACAACTGGTTGGGGGCGCATCGGCAATGACCATCGCATCTTGTGCTGAACGGGTCATGCAATTTGGCGCAACGTCAGGAGTGGACTGCCTTGCAGGAATGCTGCATGGCTTTCGAACCCTGAACACCATGAATTGATTTCAACCTTTTCTCCCGTAGCCCGTTTATGGCGCTACACGGGGATGCTTTGCCCGAATTTTGCTATCGGGCGGAATGAAACAGGCATAACAGCATGAAAGTTAAATATAAAGTTTTCAGCAATCTTTATCAGGACTCAGTGTCTCTGATGCAGATTTCCGCGCAAATCAGCAAGTTGCCCGGTATTCAACAGGCCTCGGTCGTCATGGGAACGCCCAATAATCTCGAACAATTGCGCGATGCGGGTCTGGGCGACGAAATCAACGCCAGCCCCAATGATTTAGTGATCGCGGTTATGGGTGAAGAAGAGATTTGCAATGAAGCACTGGTGCTGGCCCAACAACGTCTGACCAGCAAGCCTGATGATGAAACGGATAGTGGCATTAAAACACCGGAAAAGGTCAGTCTGGAAATGGCACTGGAAGCCGAACCCGAAGCCAACCTGGCACTCATTTCTGTACCGGGAGACTACGCCGCCGCCGAAGCGATTAAAGCGTTAAACCTCGGAATGAACGTGATGATGTTCAGCGATAACGTCAGTATCGAGCAGGAAAAATCCATCAAAACTCTAGCCCGGGAACGTCAGCGCATCGTAATGGGGCCGGACTGTGGAACCGCCATTGTTAACGGAATTCCGTTAGGCTTCGCCAATGTGGTGAAACGCGGAGCAATTGGTGTTATCGGTGCATCCGGCACCGGGTTACAGGAAGTGACTTGCCGAATCGACCGGCTCGGAGCAGGCATTTCTCAGGCTCTGGGAACAGGTGGGCATGATCTCCATGAAGAGATTGGTGGAATATCGATGCTCTTTGCTTTAGATGCACTGGCGCAAGATGATGAAACGCGCGTGATTGTGCTGATTTCAAAACCGCCGTCACCCATCGTTGCCCAAAATATTCTGGAGCGTGCCGAGGCTTGTGGAAAACCCGTGGTAGTGAATTTCCTCGGTGCAAATCCGCACGATCTGGCACGCCCCAATATCACCGCTGCCACCACGCTGGCCAGCGCTGCGGATATCGCCGTGGCGTTGCTAAATGCTCAGCCTCTTCCGGCTGTTGAGACAGAGGTTTCCTCTGCCGACCTCGCAATGTTAGAACACGCCAGCCAACATCTGTCAGCCCATCGCCAGGCGATACGCGGAGTTTTCGCCGGAGGAACCTTCTGTTACGAAGCGCAACTTATCTGCCAACAAAAGGGATTCAGCGCAGCCTCCAATACGCCAGTTGCGGGTAATCGCACACTGGCAAATATCTGGCAAAGCGAAGAACACACGCTGATCGATATGGGCGACGATGATTTCACCCGTGGCAAACCGCATCCAATGATCGACCCGACTCTGCGCAATCAACGTCTGCTCAACGAACTCAACGACTCACACACTGCCGTCGTGTTATTCGACCTGGTACTTGGTTATGGCGCTTCCGCTATGCCTGCCAGCGAATTACTGGAGCAACTTTCACACATCAACATGAATAACGCACCGTTGCTGATTGCGCACGTTTGCGGAACAGAAGCTGATCCACAAGTACGCAGCCAACAGATAAGTGCGCTGCAAAACGCAGGCGTCATCATCGCCAGCAGTAATGCACAGGCGGCGCTATGGGCCAGCACCGTTGCGCAGACTCAGTTGCAGAAAAAGGGGCTAAACGCATGAACACCTTATTTAATCAGCCTTTGAAGGTCGTGAACGCGGGACTACACAGTTTTGCTGACAATATTCAACACGCCGGGGGAAGCGCAATTGCCCTCAACTGGCAGCCACCAGCACAAGGCGATATTGACGCTGGATTGGATCTGGCATCGTTGCTACGTCATCCACTGGTAGAAAATGCCAACCAAATCGCCATGACACGTTATCTCGAAGCACAACCCGTGCTGGTGGATGTCATGCTCGCTAAAGAGGCCATTCCAGCAATGGCTGAACAAAAACGTATTTTGCACTCTGGTCCGCCGATTGCCTGGGAAGAGATGTGTGGTCCGGTAAAAGGAGCGATTATTGGTGCCATGCTGTACGAAGGTTGGGCCACCAACCAGCAAGATGCAGAAAACCAGATAACCGCAGGCGATATCGACCTTGCCCCTTGTCATCATTATCACGCGGTTGGCCCAATGGCAGGCATCATCAGCCCGTCAATGCCGTTATGGGTGGTAGAAAACAAAACCAACGGCCACCGTACTTTTAGCAATTTCAATGAAGGTCTGGGTAAGGTTCTCCGTTTTGGTGCCAATAACGACGAAGTTCTCAATCGTCTGGCCTGGATGCGCGATGAGCTGGCTCCGGCAATGAAAGCAGCAATCGCACAACACGGCGAGCTGGAACTCAAGCCATTAATGGCGCAGGCGCTGCATATGGGGGATGAAGTTCATAATCGCAATGCCGCTGCTACCGGTTTGCTGATTAAGCGTCTTCTTCCGGCATTGCTGGCCAGCTCTCTTCCACAAGAACATATCCAGCGCGCCGTGGCATTTATCACCAGTAACGATCACTTCTTCCTTAATCTGTCGATGGCTGCCTGCAAAGCGATGATGGATGCCGCCGCCAATGTACCGTTCAGTTCAATGGTTACGGTAATGGCGCGTAACGGGGTGAATTTTGGTATTCGGCTTTCCGGTACTGGCGATCGCTGGTTCCAGGCTCCCGCCAATGCAGTTGAAGGTCTGTTCTTCCCCGGATTTGGCGTTGACGACGCCGCTGCTGACCTGGGCGATAGCGCAATTACCGAAACCGCAGGTGTGGGTGGCTTCGCGATGGCGTCATCTCCGGCGATCGTCAAATTTGTGGGAGGCACCCCTGCCGATGCCACCAATAACAGCCGCCGGATGCAGGCAATCACCCTCGGCGGCAATCCCGCATTTACACTTCCGGCTCTCAATTTTGCCCCCACCGCAGCAGGGATTGATGCGCGTAAAGTGACCGACCGCGGCATTTTACCGGTCATCAATACGGGTATCGCCCACAAACAAGCGGGGGTCGGGCAAATTGGTGCCGGGATCACCACTGCGCCAATGGCCTGTTTTGTCGCCGCTGTACGTGCACTGGCTGAGATCGTCGCAAAGGAGAATCATCATGGTTAAGCCTCTGGCTGTTGTCGCGGTTGGCGGCAATGCGCTCATCCAAGACGATCAGCACAATAGTATCCCCGATCAATATGTTGCAGTGATGGAAAGCGTGCAGCATATCGTTGATATGGTTGAAGCCGGATGGGATCTGGTGCTAACCCACGGTAATGGGCCGCAGGTGGGCTTTATTCTGCGCCGCTCAGAACTTGCCAGTAACGAAGTTTCTCCGGTTCCGCTTGATTACGCCGTGGGTGATACACAAGGTGCTATTGGCTACATGTTCCAGAAGGCACTGCATAACGAACTGGCTCGCCGTGGCATAAACAAACCGGTAATTGCGCTGGTGACACAAACGCGAGTCAACCCACATGACGATGCTTTCACCAGCCCCAGTAAACCGATTGGCGCATTTCTCGATGAAGTAACGGCTCAACAACGCCAACAACAACTCGGCTGGACTCTGATGGAGGATGCCGGGCGCGGATGGCGGCGTACGGTTCCCTCTCCTGCGCCACTGGAAATTATTGAACATGGCACCATCGCTCATCTGGTGCGCCAGGGATATCTGGTCATTGCCTGCGGCGGTGGTGGTATTCCGGTGGTGCGAGACGGGCAACAACTGAAAGGTGTAGAAGCTGTGATCGATAAAGATCTGGCCTCCGCGCTGCTCGCCAGTCAGTTGGCCGCGGATCTACTGGTGATCCCCACCGGTGTAGAAAAAGTGGCGATTAACTTTGGTACACCACAACAACAGTGGCTCGATGCTATCAGCGTTGCCGAAGCACAAACGCTGTTGCGGGAAGGTCAATTTGGTATCGGCAGTATGCAACCAAAAGTGGAAGCCATTGTTGATTTCATCAATACCAGCCTGCAACAAGGCAAACAGGCCAGCGGCCTGATTACTTCACCGCAAACCATAAAAGCAGCCCTTTCGCATCAGAGCGGCACATGGATAACCCTTTAATTCTCTGGAGAACTCAATGACTACAACACTTTTAGCCGTTAACGGAACGCTGATGCGCGGCCTGGAACTCAACCCAAATATGCAAAAAGCGGGCGGCATTTTTGTCCGTGAAGACCGAACTGACGCCCATTACCGGTTGTGGAGTATTGACGATCGCCATCCGGGAATGATTCGCGTGAATGAAGGGGGAACACACGTCGACGTAGAAATTTGGCAACTGCCACTGGCCAGTTTTGCCGCTCTATTAATGAGCGAACCTGCCGGACTGGCAATTGGCAAAATCAAACTTGCCGATGGTAGCGAAGTGCTGGGCGTACTGGCAGAAAACTGGCTGACGGAAGGCCAACGGGAAATTACAGAACTGGGTAGCTGGCGCAAATACACCGGGCATTTTCATACTGTGTAACGCGCATTTATAAAGGGAACATACTATGCGTAAAAAAGAAGAGAATCTGAATACGGCATCAGGATTGCGTATTGCCATGATTTTGCTGGGTATTGCCGTCACACCTGTGCTGTTGTCATCCTCAAGCCTCGGCAATCAACTTTCCAGCGGCAGTTTAATTAGCGTCGTATTGTTAGGCGGCGTCATTCTGACCTTACTTTCTACCATCACCATTAGCGTTGGAGAAAAAGCCCGCCTGCCAACGTATGGCATTGTGAAATATTCGTTTGGCGAAAAAGGAGCCATTGCCATTAACATTTTGATGGCGATAAGTCTGTTCGGTTGGATTGCCGTTACCGCCAATATGTTTGGTCATTCGGTACATGACTTACTGGCCCAGCATGGGCTGGAAGTTCCACTGGCACTGTTAGTGGCGCTTGGTTGTGTCATTTTTGTCGCCTCTACGGCATTTGGTTTTGCCGTTCTGGGAAAAATTGCCCAGATTGCCGTGCCAGTTATCGCGCTGGTGCTGTGTTACATCCTCTATGTGGCAACCCATACCGAAGTAGCAGCACCAGCAGCGATAGTGGAGATGAATACGGGTGTCGCCGTTTCCACCGTTGTTGGTACGATTATTGTACTGGTTGCCACACTGCCTGATTTCGGTAGCTTTGTGCATAACCGCAAACATGCGCTGATTGCCGCAGGCGTGACGTTTCTGGTTGCCTACCCTCTGCTCTACTGGGCGGGTGCAACGCCGAGCGCCATTAGCGGTCAGGGATCTTTACTGGGTGCAATGGCGGTATTCGGTGCGGTTCTGCCCGCGGCGCTGTTATTGATTTTCGCCTGCGTCACCGGTAACGCGGGCAATATGTTCCAGGGCACGCTGGTGGTTTCCACGCTGCTTACCCGCTTTCCAAAATGGCAGATTACCGTGGCGCTGGGTATCCTTTCCGCCATCGTAGGCAGTCTGGATATTATGGCGTGGTTTATTCCGTTTCTACTGTTCCTCGGTATCGCCACGCCACCCGTTGCCGGAATTTATATCGCTGACTTTTTCCTTTATCGCCGTAATGGCTATCAAGAGTCAGTATTAGCCCAGGAGTCACAGATTAAAGTGCTGACATTCGCAGCCTGGATCATAGGCGCTGCGGTTGGCTTTATGACGGTAAAAGGCTTATTCACCCTGACGACGATCCCTTCGGTGGACTCTATTCTGGTGGCATGCATCGCGTATGCGATTCTCAGTCGGGTAAGTCAACACCGCTAATTCCTGGGTATACTCAAGCAATGATTACGGCTGAATCTGGAGTGATTCAGCCACTTTACCACTGACCAGGGAGCCTTATGTTCATCTCAGACGAAACGCTTCGTGTTATTCATCTGGTCGCCAGACACCAGAGCATTACCACCGCAGCCGAGCAGTTAAATAAAGTTCCTTCCGCCATCAGCTACACCATTAAGAAAGCGGAAGAGAGTCTGGGCGTTGAACTGTTCATTCGTAAGGGACGCTATATTGAATTATCTCCGGCCGGGAGTTACTTCATCGAACATAGCAAAACTATTCTGGGCGACCTGGAAGCATTAAAGCGCAACACAGTGCTGATTCACGATGGTATTGAACGTGAACTGACAATTGCGGTGAACAATATTATTCCTGGTGATTTGCTGGTGGCATTCATTCGAGATTTTGAACGGCAATTCACATCAACAACACTGACGGTAGATCTTGAGGTATACAACGGCTGCTGGGATGCGCTGTACAGTAAGCGTGCCGATCTGGTCTACGGTGCTCCTCATGCAGTGCCAAGCAGTGAAGGCATCATTAGCGAACCGGTCGGACAAATGGAATGGGATTTTGTCGTCAGCCCACTCCACCCACTGGCAGCGAAGCGGCATCCATTAGAAAACAGTGAATTGCGTCATTATCCGGCGGTTTGTATCCGCGACACCTCCGTTAATTTCCCCCCGATGCAAGCCTGGCTACTGGAAGGACAAAAACCCATTTTTGTTCCTGACTTCACTACGGCAATCGCCTTAATAGAACAAAACGTCGGTATTGGTTATATTCCACATCATCTGGCATTGCCGTTATTAAATAGCGGTAAATTACTGAAAAAGCCGATGCGCGAACATAAACACGCCACCAAGTTATTTCTTGCCGCTCGTTCCGATGGTATGGGCAAAGCCTGTCAGTGGTGCATTGAGTATTTAAGAAATCCGCAATTAATTTTCTGCTCCTGAAGATCCACTTAATACCAGGCACACATAGCAAAATGGCTTCCAGTGCTGGAAGCCATCATCGTACTGCAATTTACAGTGACTCGTTAATACTCATCACCCCCGACGCAAGTTCTGCGCCGCCTGCACCATGTTCGCCAGTGCCGCGCGGGTTTCTGGCCAACCACGCGTTTTCAGGCCGCAGTCCGGGTTGACCCACAGGCGCTCTGCCGGAATACGTTGTGCCGCTTTCTTCAGCAGGGATTCAATCCATTCCACGCTCGGTACGTTTGGCGAATGAATGTCATAGACGCCAGGACCGATTTCATTCGGATAATCAAACTCTTCAAACGACTCCAGCAACTCCATGTCGGAACGCGAGGTTTCAATGGTAATGACGTCTGCGTCCAGCGCCGCAATCGAATCCATGATGTCGTTGAACTCGCAATAACACATGTGGGTGTGAATTTGCGTTTCATCCTTCGCCACGGCGGCGTTGATACGGAAGGCCTCTACGCCCCACTGGAGATAGGCATCCCAGTCGCTGCGACGCAGCGGTAAACCTTCGCGCAGTGCCGGTTCGTCAATCTGGATGATGCCAATTCCAGCGGCTTCCAGATCCGCCACTTCATCACGCAGCGCCAAAGCGATCTGTTTAGCGATGGTTTCACGGCTGACATCTTCACGCGGGAACGACCAGCAGAGAATCGTCACCGGCCCCGTCAGCATCCCTTTCACCGGTTTGTCAGTCAGCGATTGCGCATACTTTGCCCACTCAACGGTAATCGGCGCCGGACGGCTAACGTCACCAATGACAATCGGCGGCTTAACGCAGCGGGAACCGTAGCTCTGTACCCAACCGTTTTGTGTGAAGACAAAACCGTCGAGATGCTCGCCAAAGTATTCCACCATGTCGTTACGTTCAGCTTCGCCGTGCACCAGCACATCCAATCCCAAACGTTCCTGCTCAACAATGGCCTGCTTGATATGTTCCGCAATACCCGTGCGGTAGTTGTTGGCGTCAAGATTGCCCTTTTTGAAATCCAGACGCAGGGTACGAATTTCCGTGGTTTGCGGGAAGGAACCAATCGTGGTGGTCGGCCATGCGGGCAGTTTAAAACGCGCACGCTGGGCTTCAGCACGCACTTCATAGACATTCGCACGCTGACTGTCCTGGGCGGTAATGGCTGCCAGACGTTTTTCTACCGCCGGATTATGTACGCGGGTTGAGTGACGGCGCGCCTGAATCGGTGCGCTCCACTCTGTCAGAGCTGCCGTGTCACCACTGTTCAACGCATCGCGTAGCAGTGCCAGTTCATGACATTTTTGCAGGGCGAAGGCAAACCAGCTTTTCACTTCTGCATCAAGGCGCGTTTCCACGCTCAGGTCGATAGGGCTATGAAGCAGTGAGCAGGAAGATGCCACCCATAAATCACGTTTACCGACAATGTCCTTAATTTGCGCATATTTCTCGGTGAGATCGGCGCGCCAGACGTTACGACCATTGACCAGTCCGGCAGACAGCAGCCAGTCAGAAGGCAGGCGCTTGTGTAGTTCTGCTACATCATCTTTGCCATGTACGAGGTCGACATGCAGACCCTGAACAGGCAGCGCAGTAATCGTGTCGAGGTTCGGTGTTACACCTTCAAAATAGGTGGTCAACAGCAGTTTCACCTGCCCCTGCAGTGCATCGTAAGCAGGTTTATACGCGTCCAGCCACGCCTGCGGCAGTTCCAGTACCAGCGCCGGTTCGTCGATCTGTACCCACTCAATGCCACGTTTTGCCAGTTCCGCCAGAACTTGCTGATAAACCGGCAGAATGTCATTCAGCAGACTCAGGCGATCAAACTGTTCACCTTTCACTTTGCCCAGCCACAGGTAGGTGACCGGCCCCAGTAGCACAGGCTTCACCTTGTGGCCCCGCGCCTGCGCCTCATCCACTTCATCCAGCAACTGCGTCCAGGTCAGTTTGAATTGCTGCCCTTTAACGAACTCCGGCACCATGTAGTGATAGTTGGTGTTAAACCATTTGGTCATTTCCGCCGCCGCCGCAGGTTCGCCAGTTGGCGCACGTCCACGACCAATACGGAAAAGGGTGTCGATATCTACAGAACCATCTTTGTTCTGATGACGCGCCGGAACGTTACCCAGCAACAGGCTGGTGGTCAGAACATGATCGTACCAGGCAAAGTCGCCCACCGGCAGCAAGTCGATACCGGCCTGCTTTTGTTGATCCCAGTGACGGGCACGCAATTCACGCCCCACCGCCAGTAATTCTTCACGCGTGGAGTTCCCCGCCCAATAACTTTCTTGTGCTTTTTTCAGCTCGCGACGCAGGCCAACGCGAGGAAAACCGAGGGTGTGATTAAGAATTGTCATTATATGCCCCTTATGGAATTTTTAGTATTTAGACGTCCAGATGTTTACACATCCATAATTGGCGGTTACTGTATATTCCTCAAGCGCAAATTATTCATGCCGAAGTGAAGGACTTTCATGATCGAAGTAAAACACCTGAAAACGCTACAAGCGTTGCGGAACTGCGGCTCGCTCGCAGCCGCTGCGGCGACGTTGCATCAGACGCAATCCGCCCTGTCTCACCAGTTTAGCGATCTGGAACAACGTCTTGGCTTCCGGCTATTTGTGCGTAAAAGCCAGCCGCTACGCTTTACGCCGCAGGGAGAAATCCTGTTACAACTGGCAAACCAGGTACTGCCGCAAATCAGTCAGGCACTGCAAGCCTGCAATGAACCGCAGCAGACTCGCCTGCGTATCGCCATCGAATGTCATAGCTGTATTCAGTGGCTGACGCCCGCGTTAGAAAACTTTCATAAGAACTGGCCGCAGGTCGAGACGGATTTTAAATCGGGCGTAACCTTTGACCCGCAGCCCGCGTTGCAACAGGGCGAGCTGGATCTGGTGATGACATCCGATATTCTGCCGCGCAGTGGCCTGCATTACTCGCCAATGTTCGATTATGAAGTGCGTCTGGTGTTAGCACCTGACCATCCACTGGCTGCGAAAACGCGGATCACGCCGGAAGATCTCGCCAGCGAGACGCTGTTAATTTATCCGGTGCAGCGTAGCCGACTGGATGTCTGGCGGCATTTTCTTCAGCCCGCAGGCGTCAGTCCGTCACTGAAAAGCGTCGATAACACCTTATTGTTGATTCAGATGGTTGCCGCGCGGATGGGTATTGCCGCCCTGCCGCATTGGGTGGTGGAGAGCTTTGAACGCCAGGGTTTGGTAGTGACTAAAACCCTTGGCGAAGGATTGTGGAGCCGACTGTACGCCGCCGTTCGCGATGGCGAGCAGCGTCAGCCGGTTACGGAAGCGTTTATTCGCTCAACGCGCAATCACGCCTGCGATCATCTGCCGTTTGTGAAGAGCGCGGAGCGACCCACTTACGATGCACCCACAGTGAGGCCAGGATCACCAGCGCGCCTGTAATAAACGTTGGCCAGTGCGGCTGTTGGTGCCAGATTGCCAGGTTAACCAGCAGCCCTGCCGGAACATGCATATTATTCATAATACCCAGCGTTCCGGCGTCCACCTGAGTCGCGCCGTAGTTCCACATAAAGTAACCAATCCCGGAGGCCACCACGCCAAGAAACACCAGAATGCTCCATTGCAGCGTGGTTTCCGGCATTTTCTGCGTATTGCCCAGCAAGAACCATGCAATCACCGCCACCAGGAACGCGCCGAGATAGAACCACGCAAAGGCGTTATGCTGCGGCATCGGGCGGGTTTCCATCAGGCGTTTATAGCCCACCATACCAATCGCGAAAGTGATATTGGAGAGTTGCACCAGCAGCAGGCCAGTCCAGAAATGGTCAGTGACCTGATCGTAACGAATAATCCCGGCACCAATCACCGCCAACAAGGCGCTAAAAGCGTAGCCCCAGCGCAGACGGCGCTTACTCATGATGTCATAAATCAGCGTGATGTAGAGCGGCGTCAGGACGGTAAATAACAGCAGTTCAGAGACAGTCAGGTAAAGATAGGCACGGAAACTAAGCATATACATAATGCCAAGCTGCATCGCGCCCACCAGCATATACAGGCCAATGGTTTTCAGGCTATTGCCTCGGGTACGCAGGAACGGCAGGAAAACGAGCGCCGCCAGGCCAACGCGTACCAGCACCGAAAAATAGCTGTCGACGTGCCCCGCAAGGTACTCGCCGTAAAAGCTAAAGGAGAAGGCCCACAGAATAGTGGTGATGATTAGTAGCGCCACAATGGAAAACTCTTTAATTAACGAGTATCCATTGTAGCGAAGTATCAGGTTGACAACTGAACAAATAAAGAACAATTACGATAAATAGAGCTTACGCAGATAATGCGGCACCGCGTCTTCGGCATTAGTCCCAATGACTTCCAGTTCCGGATGCAGATCTTTCAGACGCTGGTGCGCGCTGCCCATAATGCAACCTTTCCCCGCCATCGACAGCATTTCGGCGTCGTTCATCCCGTCGCCAAAGGCAATGCAATCCTTCAGACTGTAACCCAGTTTCTTCGCCACCGCTTCCAGCGCATGGCCTTTAGAAACACCGCCAGCCATCACTTCCAGACAGGTGAGCGTGGAGAAGCTGACGTTGACGCGATCGCCCCAGCGAGCATTGATTGCTTGCTCAAGTGGTAACAATTTTTCATGAGAATCGCAGGTGAAGAATACTTTGCTGACGCCTTCCGGCTCCAGCAATCCCGGCTCATACAGAGCATATTTGAATACCGCTTCTTTAAAAAAGCGCATCTCTTCCGGGCGGTGGCGGTTCATAAACCATTCATCATCACGATAAACGTTAGTAATGATGTCCGGGTTGTCGTTGACCACGCCAAACAGATCGCTGGCAATGTCATGATCCAGGTTATGAGCAAAAATCAGATTGCCATCGAGGTCGTGAACGCGCGCGCCATTGGAGGTGATCATGTACGACTTAATCTCCAGATTATCGCGAATTTGCCCCACATCGACGTGGTGGCGACCGGTCGCAAACACAAAGTTGATACCGCGCGCAGTGAGCAATTTCAGCGTTTCTTTGGCGTAAGGGGACAACGTATGGTCGGGGGAAAGTAACGTACCATCTAAATCAGACGCAACAACCTGATACATAAGAAATTTAAACCTCTATAACGAGCGACTTCCGCTGGATGTGTTATGCCGGTCGAAAAATTCGACGATGGCGTGGAGCGCGACTGAGCGCATTGCGTCCTTTTCAAAAAGGATCTCGTGGTACGCACCTTTAATTACCAGCGGTCGCCCCCCTTCTACAGGATGACCCGCTGCGGTGCGGAGTTCACAAAAACGGTCGTGCATACGGTTATCTACCACACGTTCTTCTTCGGCCTGCAAGAGAAGCGTTGGTGTGGCGTCATTACCCGCACCGGCTAACACCTGTTCGCCAGCCAGAATACTTTCGCGTACCCAATGGTAGGTCGGCCCACCGACGCGAATCGTTGGATCATCAGCATAGAAGCGTAAATTACGTCGATATCGCTGTCTGCTGTGGGTCAGTACATTGATGGCAAACGGCAGCGCGCGCCAGCGACCGGTGCCTATTGCATAGCCATCACGAAAACGTGGGTGCGCTTCAGCCCAGTTAAGGATTTTCCGCGCCATAAATGACGGCATACGAATCACAATACCGAACATTGGTGCAGTTAGCGCAATGGCGTCACATACACCTGGATGGCGTTGCAGAAATAATGTGGAGATCGCGCCGCCCATCGAATGTGCCAGTATATAGCGTTTACGCCACGGGCCTGGCTGGATCTCTTGTTGCCAGAATGCCGCCAGGTCATCGACATAATCATTAAACTGGTTCACGTGTCCGAGATGCGGATCGGCTAACAGACGACCGGAGCGTCCCTGCCCTCGATGGTCGATGATTAACACATCAAACCCCAGATGGAACAGGTCATAGGCTAGTTCGGCATACTTTACATAGCTCTCAATGCGCCCCGGACAAACGACGACTACCCGGTCATGTTGCGGAGCGCAAAAACGGACATAGCGCACCGGAATATCATCCACGCCAATAAACTCTGCCTCGTCCCGCTGACGCCAGAAGTCAGTCAGTGGCCCCATCGTAAAAGCAGCAAACGCTTTTTCTCTTGTTTCCCAGTCTTTTTGCTGCTGAAACATCGGGTAATCTGCCTCTTAAACCACGTAAAATCGTTTTTTTAAGCGTGTCTGACACAACGCCGCGACAGTAGCGTATTGTGGCACAAAAATAGACTATCCGGGAGATTCCCATGACCTTTGAATGGTGGTTCGCCTACTTGCTGACATCGATCATTTTAAGCCTCTCGCCAGGCTCTGGCGCAATCAACACCATGACGACCTCACTTAACCACGGTTATCGCGGTGCGTTAGCGTCTATCGCTGGACTGCAAACCGGACTGGCGATTCATATTGTATTGGTTGGTGTGGGTTTGGGTACGCTATTTTCACGCTCGGTTATTGCTTTTGAAATATTAAAATGGGCAGGTGCCGCCTACCTGATTTGGCTGGGAATTCAGCAATGGCGCGCCGCCGGAGCTATCGACCTCAAGTCGCTGTCCCCAACCCAATCTCGCCGTCATTTGTTTCAGCGAGCCGTGTTTGTGAATCTTACTAATCCCAAAAGTATTGTGTTTCTGGCGGCGCTATTTCCACAATTCATCATGCCCCAGCAGCCACAACTGATGCAGTATATCGTGCTCGGCGTCACCACCATTGTGGTCGATATTATTGTGATGATCGGTTACGCCACCCTCGCCCAACGGATTGCACTCTGGATTAAAGGGCCAAAACAAATGAAGGCGTTGAATAAGATTTTCGGCTCGTTGTTTATGCTGGTGGGAGCACTGTTGGCATCGGCCAGACATGCCTGAAAATCATGTCGGATACGGCGAAACGCCTTATCCGACTTACTCTGATGACGCGTCAGGTATCAACGCGAAATAATCAAATGTATGCCAAATCCGGCAAATAACGCTCCGGCAAAACCATCGATCCACTTCGACAGGCGCTGATAACCACGGCGCATCTTCGGCAAAGCAAACAGGCTGGCAACGACGGTAAACCACGCCAGCGTTTCGATAATGATCAGCGCGAAAATGCCCCAACGAGCGGTGGTGCCGACGTTATCACCGACAAACAGCGAGAACACCGAACCAAAGTAGATAATCGCTTTAGGATTGGCGAGATTCGTCAGCAAACCTTTCAGGAAACTGCGTCCACTTTTCGCCAGTTCCACCTGTGGTGCAGGCGCGGAAACCGTCTCTTTTTTCAGTGCGCCGCGCAGCATCTGGTAACCCATCCAGCAGAGATACAGCCCACCGCCAACCATAATCAGCGTATGCAGCCAGGCCATTTTTTCGATAATCAGATGCAAGCCAAGCAGCGCGATCCCTGCCCAAACCATTACACCACAGGTAATACCCAACACGCCCATCATCGCTTCTTTACGGGAACGACTAACGGCAGTCTGAGAGACAAAAAAGAAATCGGGACCGGGACTCATAAGCGCCACAATATGCACCATGGCAACGGTGAGGAATAACATCAACATACATTTGACTCGTGGGGAAAACGTTTACGGAATATTCATCCTGGCACTTTTTTATGCCGATGACTACTCTTCGTCGTCGCCGTCGACATGCGCGCGGATCAGCGTCATAAACGGTTTGCCAAAGCGTTCCAGCTTACGCATCCCGACACCGTTAACGCTCAACATTTCGCTGGCGGTGATCGGCATCTGCTCTGCCATCTCAATCAGCGTTGCATCGTTAAACACGACATATGGCGGAACATTGCTTTCATCAGCAATAGACTTCCGCAGTTTGCGTAATTTAGCGAACAGCTTGCGGTCATAATTGCCGCCGAATGATTTCTGCATCACCTTCGGTTTAAGCGCCACAATACGCGGCACGGCGAGTTGCAGAGGGGATTCGCCACGCAGCACCGGGCGCGCGGCTTCTGTCAGTTGTAGGGCAGAATGCTGGGCGATGTTTTGTGTCACCAGACCGAGGTGAATCAGTTGGCGAATTACGCTCACCCAGTGCTCATGGCTTTTCTCACGCCCCATGCCATAGACTTTCAGTTTGTCGTGACCGTAGTCGCGGATACGCTGGTTATTGGCACCGCGAATCACTTCCACCACATAGCCCATACCAAAACGCTGATTCACCCGGCCAATGGTGGAAAGCGCAATCTGCGCATCGGTTGAACCGTCGTATTGTTTCGGCGGATCGAGGCAGATATCGCAGTTACCGCACGGCTCCTGACGACCTTCGCCAAAATAGTTCAGCAACACCAGACGGCGACAGGTTTGCGCTTCGGCAAATGCGCCCATCGCATTGAGTTTATGGCGCTCGATATCCTGCAACTGCCCTTGTGGCTTTTCTTCCAGACAACGACGCAGCCACGCCATATCGGCCGGATCGTAAAACAGCATCGCTTCCGCTGGCAGGCCATCACGCCCGGCGCGACCGGTTTCCTGATAATAGGATTCAATGTTGCGCGGAATATCAAAATGCACCACGAAGCGAACGTTAGGCTTGTTGATGCCCATGCCAAACGCCACGGTCGCCACGACAATTTGCAGATCATCGCGCTGGAATTTCTCCTGCACATCGGCGCGGACATCGTTTTCCAGTCCGGCGTGATACGCTGCTGCGCTAATCCCCTTGCTTTGCAGACGCGCGGCGGTGTCTTCCACTTTCGCCCGACTGTTGCAGTAAATAATGCCGGACTTACCCCGCTGTTCCTGCACGTAACGCATCAGTTGATCGAGTGGTTTGAACTTCTCCATCAACATGTAGCGAATATTCGGGCGGTCAAAACTGCTGATTTGAATCAGCGGATCGTTCAACCCGAGCAGGCGCACAATATCTTGTCGCGTGGTGTCGTCGGCGGTGGCTGTCAGCGCCATAAATGGCAGCATCGGGAAACGCTGGCGCAGTTGACCAAGCGCGGCATATTCCGGGCGGAAATCGTGTCCCCATTGGGAAATACAGTGCGCTTCATCAACGGCTAATAAGACAGGATTCCAGTGCGCCAGATGCTCAAGGAAGTTATCCAGCATCAGGCGTTCTGGTGCGATATACAGCAGGCGAATTTGCCCGGTACGGCAGCCAGTCATCACTTCAAGCTGCTGCTCGCGGGTTTGCGTTGAGTTAAGGCACGCCGCCGCCACACCGTTGGCTTGCAGTTGATCCACCTGGTCTTTCATCAACGAAATCAGTGGTGAAACAACAACGGTCAGGCCGTTCAATAACAACGCAGGAATTTGATAACACAGAGATTTGCCGCCGCCGGTTGGCATAACGACGAGGCAATCGCGACCGGAAAGTACGGTGTCGATAATTTCTTCCTGGCCTGGGCGAAACTGTTGGTAGCCAAAGGTTTCTTGTAAAACCTGTTTAGCTCCGGACTCCAGATTCAACACTTCCGCCTGCGCCACATTCACCCCGATTGCCTGAAATAAAAACAGGCGCTATTTTCAGCGCCTGAGCGAGAAACTGCAATGCTTTTAGCGCCAGGATGGATAACGTTGGAAGTAAGATTCCAGTTTTGCCTGCCGCTCAACTCGCATTAGAACAGGTCGTTTAGCATAACCCCCACACCGACGCGGGTCTGGTTAAAGTTATAGTCGATAAGTGATTCGCCGTAACCGCTGTAGACCTGAGTATAAAGACGCACATGTTTGGTGATTGGGTAACTTAAGCCTAACTCTGCGCCGCCGTAACCGGTGTTCCAGTTATACTGCCCTTTCGCGCTCAATACCGCATCACCGAGGTGATAGCCGATTTTAAGCTGGTAGTAACCCATATATTTGGTGATATCCGGGTTATCGTCCGTATTACCCACCACATACCACGGCTTCACTTCTACCAGCCAGTTACCGTTTTCTGCCATCAGGCGGGTATAAAGGCGGTTCCAGCTACGGGACGTCGGGTCAGAACGCCCGTTCGAGTCATGGTTGTAGCCCATCTCCACATCGCGCAGTGTCCAGCCTGCAAAACGGTAATCGGTAGCAAAACCGAGGAACAATTGCGGTTCATAGTTGGTTTCACGAAACGGCGATGACTCTTCGCTATTAGAAAGCTGCCACCAGGATTTCTGGGTGTAGGAAGCGCCCAGTACAGAGTTTGGCCCCAAAATCCCCCGCCACAGCGGAAACGCCAGACTCAACTGGAATTTCACTTCATCCTTACGCGCGTTTTCTGCCCAGTCGTAACTGGCAATCGCTTCTTTATTCAGATCGCTGGTCTGGGTATAGATGATGTAGTTGGTGTCATAAGGATAAAGGGTGAAAGGATTATCATGCTCCTGCAACATATTGGCGATAATGCTGCCACGTACTGCAGGCGCATCATGCACATCTTTCACCGTTGCCTCTTGCGCATTTGCCACTATCGGCAGCATACACACCGGCAACAAGCAGCCCAGTAGAGTCCGCATCGATCGTGTTCTCCGTAACGAATTATTGATTAGATGAATATTTTTTCTGCGGGCTATTTTACATACTTAACTCAATTGCCGTTAGTTATCCCTTCCTAAAGTAGAAACCAACAACAAAGAAGCATAAAATCAACATTTCATTAACCACTGAAGTGTAAGGATGATATGTCTGCCGTACTGACTGCCGAAAAAGCCCTGAAATTAGTGGGTGAGATGTTTGTTTATCACATGCCGTTTAATCGGGCATTGGGGATGGAACTGGAGCGTTACGAGAAAGAATTTGCGCAACTGGCCTTTAACAATCAGCCAATGATGGTTGGTAACTGGGCACAAAGCATTTTGCACGGCGGGGTGATTGCGTCGGCGCTGGATGTCGCCGCTGGCCTGGTATGTGTAGGTAGTACCTTAACCCGCCACGAAACCATCAGTGAAGATGAACTGCGCCAGCGGTTATCGCGGATGGGAACCATTGATCTTCGCGTCGATTATCTGCGCCCAGGCAGAGGCGAGCGTTTTACAGCCACCAGCAGCCTGTTACGTGCGGGTAATAAAGTCGCCGTCGCCCGCGTTGAACTGCACAATGAAGAACAACTTTATATTGCCAGTGCTACCGCCACCTATATGGTGGGTTGAAAATCTAAAAGCAGGTAAACTGCTGAGACTGATAACAAACGCAAATTGCCTGATGCGCTACGCTTATCAGGCCTACCAGAGAAATGCAATATATTGAATTTGCATGATTTTGTAGGCCAGATAAGGCGTTAACACCGCATCCAGCATGGGCAAAGCGCACTTTGTCAGCAATCTGAGCAGGTAAGCTGCCGTTAACAATTAAAAATGAGTTTTTCCAATGGATACCAAACAAACGCGGCAGGGCGTATTACTCGCTCTTGCCGCTTATTTTATTTGGGGTATTGCTCCTGCGTACTTCAAGCTGATTTATTACGTACCTGCTGATGAGATCCTGACGCATCGTGTAATCTGGTCGTTTTTCTTTATGGTGGTGCTGATGAGCATCAGCCGCCAGTGGTCCTATTTAAAAACCCTGATTCAGACACCACAGAAAATCTTTATGCTGGCAGTCTCTGCTGTGCTGATTGGTGGCAACTGGCTACTGTTTATCTGGGCAGTGAACAATCACCATATGCTGGAGGCGAGTCTCGGTTACTTTATTAACCCGTTGGTGAACATTGTGCTGGGAATGATTTTCCTCGGTGAGCGGTTCCGCCGGATGCAGTGGCTGGCGGTAATTCTGGCGGTGTGTGGTGTGCTGGTCCAGCTCTGGACTTTTGGTTCGCTGCCAATCATCGCGCTGGGTCTGGCATTTAGCTTTGCCTTCTATGGTCTGGTGCGTAAGAAGATAGCGGTAGAAGCACAAACTGGCATGTTAATCGAAACCATGTGGCTGCTGCCCGTGGCGGCGATTTATCTGTTTGCTATTGCTGACAGTTCTACCAGCCATATGGGGCAAAACCCAATGTCGCTGAATTTACTGCTGATCGCTGCTGGAGTTGTCACCACCGTTCCGCTGTTGTGCTTTACCGCCGCCGCCACGCGCCTGCGTCTCTCCACTCTGGGCTTTTTCCAGTATATTGGCCCGACGCTAATGTTCCTGCTGGCAGTAACGTTTTATGGTGAAAAACCGGGTGCCGATAAAATGGTGACATTTGCCTTTATTTGGGTGGCGCTGGCGATTTTTGTGATGGATGCGATTTATACGCAGCGTAGAACGACCAAATAAAAAATAAATATATTCTGAAAAAATATGCCTGCTCTTGCACGAGAGTGGGCATATTGTCATGCTGGCAGGAGATTAAGACAAGGATGTAAAATTAATGTTACGTGTATTTATTCCAACATCTGATGGTAGGATTTCAAGACGCCATTATATATTGTCATTTACTTTGACAAACCTAATTTGCACCTTCCTTATTGTCTTCTTTGCAAATGTGGAAGCAAATTTTCTTGTTATAGCCTCTACTCTCTTACTCCATTATCTCGTCATCAACATGAGTTGCCAACGACTCCGTGATAGTGGGTTCACGTATATAAAAACTTATATTTTTGGTACATTAGCAGTCTATATCGTCTCTTTCATCACAATGATTGCCGAACATTTTGACTGTTCAGGCACTGGTTCGATGATTTTCTTAATTTGCTACTTTTCCACTTTCAGTATGCTAATGCTTGCACCTACTGATTCATCAAAACAATAGTTAAGGGAGTATTTATGAGTAAGGAATATATGAACGATGGTTCATTAACTGAAAAATGGAAATTTCGATTTAATTTTTATGAAAAACATGGTTTTCCTGGATTCTGGGGAGCAACACCTGAATATAAAACAGCATATAAAGAATTAAAAATAAGACAACGATTAACTATTCAAATGAATTTTATTGCTTTCTTCTTTTCCTGGATATATTTATTTGTTCTCGGGTTATGGAAAAAAGCGATTATAGTTCTATTACTTGGCATTTTATCTCTATTTGTCGGTGCATTAATTGGCGTTAACATTCTGGGAATTGTTGTAGTAGCCTATGTTGCTGTTAACACGAATAAATGGTTCTATGAGAAAGAGGTAAAAGGATTAAATACCTGGAGCCTTTGAATGACCGGTGGCTTAGCCTGGCTAAACCACCATTCTCGTTTTTTACAACCAGTTCTTCCGCTTAAAGTACAGATACGGCGCCAGGCCCGCGAGGATCATAAAGATAATTGCGCCCGGGTAGCCGAAAGTCCACTTCAGTTCCGGCATAAACTCGAAGTTCATCCCGTAGCTGGAAGCGACCAGCGTCGGCGGCAGGAACACAACGGATACCACCGAGAAGATCTTGATGATGCGGTTCTGCTCGATGTTGATAAAGCCCATCGCCGCCTGCATCAGGAAGTTCACCTTCTGGAACAGAGACTCGTTATGTGGCAACAGGGATTCGATATCTCGCAGGATCTCGCGCGCCTGCTCCAGTTGCCCACCCGGTAAGCGCGCTTTGCGCACCAGGAAGTTGAGCGCACGCTGGGTATCCATCAGACACAGGCGAACTTTCCAACCGATATCTTCCAGTTCTGCCAACGTGGAGAGCGCCTCGTCGTACTCATCGCCCTGACGCCCTTCCATAATCACCCGGCTCAGTTGCTCCAGATCGCTGTAGATGTTTTCAATTTCATCTGCCAACTGTTCAATTTTGGTTTCGAACAAATCCAGCAGTAACTCGTAGGCGTTACCGTCAACCATCGACTGGCTACGGGCGCGCATACGATACAGACGGAATGCAGGCAACTCACGCTCACGCAGGGTAAACAGGCGGCCATCACGGATGGTAAATGCCACGGTGGAGTTACCGGCGTGATCTTCCGCATCTTCAAAGAAGAAGAAGGAGTGAATATGCAGGCCGTCATCGTCTTCAAAGAAACGTGCCGATGCTTCGATGTCTTCCAGTTCCGGGCGAGTTGCCAGGCTCTGGCCAAGTTCAGATTGTACGCGCAGTCGCTCGTCGTCATCCGGTTCGACAAGATCAATCCATACTGCATTGACAAGGGGTTGTGACTCTTCGACTTCCAGCCGGGTCAGTCGGTTATTTTCCAGTTGAAATGCGCTCAGCATGACCGGGACTCCCAATGCTTAAAATATCGGACAGTTCGGTGGGCACACAGAAACATATTGGGTTTCAGACCATTAAACAGCCTGACTCAGCGCGACGGGAAAAATTGAGGTCGCTGACAACCGCTAAGGCTATCAGCAAAAGGGGATAGCCTTAGGAGTTGATCCTGGATGACAGGATAGTGAGCCAGTATCTACTGGGTGTGTCCAAGGCGAATGTCCTCTTAGAGTGATCGTGCGCGCATGTTACGCCAGCAAAATTTTGCCGTCAACACGCAACGGAACACCACAGAACAATAGTTGAACTTCGCGCTTTTCGGTACTCGTCAAGGTCATTAACAGGATAAAAAAATCCCACATCCAGAACCTATAATGGCGCATTGACTACTCATTGGTAAAGGAATGATCACCTTGAATCTCAAACGGATTTTTCTCACTCTCACCTTACTCCCCTTGTTTGCTGTTGCCGCTGATGACTGCACGCTCTCCGATCCGACGCTGACCGTACAAGCGTATACCGTCAATCCCCAGACAGAACGGGTGAAAATGTACTGGCAAAAAACTAATGGCGAAGCGTGGGGAACATTTCATGCGCTGCTGGCTGATGTTGACAGCCTGGGGCAAGTGCAGATGGTGATGAACGGAGGTATTTATGATGAAGGTTATGCGCCTCTCGGTTTGTACATCGAAAACGGTCAACAGAAGGTAGCGTTAAATCTCACCTCGGGGGAAGGTAATTTCTTTATTCGTCCTGGCGGCGTGTTTTATGTTGCGGGAGATAAAGCCGCTATCGTTCCGCTGCAGGCATTTAAAGCCAGTAAAGATATTCAGTTTGCGGTGCAGTCAGGGCCGATGTTGCTGGAGAATGGCGTGATAAATTCGCGTATTCACCCCAACGTCGCGTCGCGCAAAATCCGTAACGGTGTAGGGATTAATAAACAAGGTAACGCAGTATTTTTGCTCAGTCAGCAGGCGACAAACTTTTATGATTTTGCCTGCTATGCCAAAGCGAAACTGGATGTCGGGCAGTTGCTTTATCTTGATGGCACTATCTCACATATGTATGTGAAAGGCGGCACGATCCCCTGGCAACGTTATCCCTTCGTCACCATGATTTCCGTCGAGCGGAAAAGTTAGAACGATAGTTTTATGTCAGATACTGAATATGGTGCAGATGCCGGATGCGGCGTAAACGCCTTATCCGGCCTACATGACGTTGCAATTTATTGAATCTGCATGATTTTGTAGGCCGGATAAGGTGCGCAGCACCGCATCCGGCAACGGAATCGTAAATTACACCGTCTCCAGCCGGGCGTAAGCCGCCACCAGCCATTTAATACCCTGGCCCTGGAACGCCACCTGCAGGCGGCTATGCTCGCCGCTGCCTTCCATATTGACGATAGTCCCTTCACCAAACTTGGCATGGCGCACACGCTGGCCGAGTTTGTAACCGCTGTCGTTCTCAGCCAGTGGCGTACCCATACGCTGATGACTGACCGGACGACTCACCGTAGCGCGTAATCGCACCTCTTCCACACATTCTTCCGGCAGCTCACCAATAAAGCGCGACGGGCGATGGTAAACCTCTTTGCCATACAGCCGGCGAGTTTCCGCATAGGTCAGCGTCAGTTTCTGCATCGCACGGGTTACCCCAACGTAGGCCAGACGACGTTCTTCTTCCAGACGCCCACCTTCATCCAGCGACATCTGGCTGGGGAACATTCCCTCTTCCATACCGACGATAAATACCTGCGGGAACTCCAGCCCTTTCGCTGAGTGCAAAGTCATCAACTGCACCGCATCCTGCCAGGTATCCGCCTGCCCTTCACCCGCTTCCAGTGCCGCATGCGAGAGGAAAGCCTGCAGCGGCATTAAATCTTCATCTTCTTCGTTGTAGCTGAACTGGCGCGTTGCTGTCACCAGTTCCTCTAAGTTTTCAATACGCGTCTGGCCTTTTTCGCCTTTCTCCTGTTCATACATGGTACGCAGGCCAGAGTCTTTAATTACCCGGTCAGTCTGTACATGCAGCGGCATATCGGCAGTTTCTTGCGCTAAGGCGTCAATCAGTTCCATAAACCGTTGCAAGGCGCTGGCAGCGCGCCCAGCGAGGGCTTTTTCCTGTAACAGTTCACGACACGCCTGCCAGAGAGTTAGCTGGCGATCGCGCGATGTCTGGCGAACTACGTCCAGCGTCCGATCACCAATACCCCGCGTTGGCGTATTCACCACGCGCTCAAATGCCGCGTCATCGTTACGGTTGGCAATCAGGCGCAGATACGAGAGCGCATCTTTGATTTCCTGGCGTTCGAAGAAGCGCATACCGCCATAAATACGGTACGGCATACTGGCCTGCAATAAGGCTTCTTCCAGCACACGCGACTGGGCGTTGCTACGGTAGAGAATGGCGCACTCAGCGAGCGCCCCGCCATTGTCCTGCCAGGTTTTGATGCGGTTAACCACAAAACGCGCTTCGTCGAGTTCGTTAAAGGCACAATAAAGGGAAATCGGCTCACCGTCCGCGCCATCGGTCCACAATTTTTTACCTAAGCGTCCATTGTTGTTTTCAATCAGGGCGTTGGCGGCGCTCAGAATGTTACTGGTGGAGCGATAGTTCTGCTCCAGACGAATAGTTTCGGCACCAGGGAAATCATTGAGGAAACGCTGAATATTCTCGACCTGCGCACCGCGCCAGCCATAAATTGACTGGTCATCATCACCGACGATCATCACTTTGCCGGTATCACCCGCCAGCAGGCGGATCCACGCGTACTGAATGTTGTTGGTATCCTGGAATTCGTCCACAAGGATATTGGTAAAACGTTCGCGGTAGTGTTGCAGGATATGCGGCTTGTTAAGCCACAGTTCGTGGGCGCGCAGCAGCAGTTCAGCGAAGTCCACCAGGCCCGCGCGGTCACACGCTTCCTGATACGCCTGATAAACCTTCTGCCAGGTTTGCTCTACCGGGTTACCGTAGCTCTGAATATGATGCGGCCGCAGGCCTTCGTCTTTCTGGCTGTTGATGTACCACATTGCCTGGCGCGGCGGCCACTGCTTCTCGTCGAGGTTCATCGCTTTGATCAAACGCTTGAGCAGGCGCAGTTGGTCTTCGCTATCGAGGATCTGGAAATCCTGCGGTAGGTTAGCGTCCATATGGTGCGCACGCAGCAGGCGGTGCGCCAGCCCGTGGAAGGTGCCAACCCACATGCCGCCCTGGCTGGTGCCCATCAATTGCCCGATGCGATGGCGCATTTCCGCCGCCGCTTTGTTGGTAAACGTCACCGCCATAATCGAGTACGGCGAGCAGTTTTCCACGCTCATCAGCCACGCAATACGATGCACCAGAACGCGCGTCTTACCACTGCCCGCGCCCGCCAGCACCAGAAGATTGCTGCGTGGCGCGGCCACCGCTTCGCGCTGTTTGTCATTAAGGCTTTCGAGCAGGTAAGAAACGTCCATTGGCACCGCCGCGTAAAAATGTTGGGGCGGAGAAGCGCAACGCCCTCCGCCAAAAAGCTGGGTATATATACAGAGTTGCTGATTATATCAGCGAGGTCAGAGATGCCAACCGGGAAATTTCCAGATGCGGCAGTAAACGGCTGTCCCAGGTTTGCATCAGATCGCCATTTTCCGGTTTGATCCAGCACGCCTGCATTCCGCTGCGAATTGCCCCACCAACGTCGGTGGTGAGATCATCGCCAACATGCAGGATCTCACCGATCGGCACATTGAGTTTTTCTGCCGCCAGAAAGTACATATCGCTGAACGGTTTCGAGCGCCCGTGCGGGCCAGCACGCAGCACGAACTCAAAGTAATCGCCCAGGCCAAACAATTCAGGCTGGGCGTTACCGTTGGTGATCGCCACCAGCGGCCATTTCTTCGCCAGTTGTTTTAAGGTGTCGTGAGTTTGCTGCGGCACATCAATACGGCTGCGCCATTTGGCAAAGTTGATCATCGCCGCGTGTGCGCCTGCACTGGCCTCTTCGGCACTCAGCCCGGCGTCGAGCATGGCTTGTTCGATAGAACGAAAACGCCAGCGCGTCACATCATGATAAATCTCTGGTTCCGCTTCCCGTACCGCCTGGCGCAGACGTTGCAGATCTTCATTCTGGAAGCTACACAGCGCCGGATGATAATTTTGCACAAAGATAAGTGCTTCTTGCTCGGTACGTTGGATCACCGGACGGTTATCGTAAAGGGTATCATCCAGGTCAAAAGTGAGCGCCGAGATGCGCCCCAAAGGCCGGTAAAAACGCATTATTTCCCCCGTTTGGCGCGTGGATGCGCCGCATCGTACACCGAGGCAAGGTGTTGAAAATCAAGATGAGTATAGATTTGCGTGGTGGAGAGGTTGGCATGGCCCAGCAGCTCCTGCACACCACGAAGATCGCCGCTCGACTCCAGCATATGCGTGGCGAACGAGTGACGTAATTTATGCGGGTGAACGTGATTATTCAGCCCTTGTTTTATGCCCCATTCGGCAAAGCGTTTTTGCACATTACGCGCGGATATGCGTTTCCCCTGTTTCGACAGGAAAAGCGCATCGTCTTCGCAACCAAACAGGTCACGCAAATCAAGCCAGTGCTCAATCCACGCCACCGCGTTGCGACCAATCGGCAAACGACGTTCTTTGCTGCCTTTACCCATCACCCATACTTCACCGGACTCCAGGTCGAGGTGTTTGATGTCCAGCCCCACCAGTTCGGAAAGACGCAGACCTGCACCGTACATCACTTCCAGCATTGCCCGGTCGCGCACGGCGAGGGGATCATTGATATCGATATCCAGCAGCCGATTCATATCATCGACATCGATATTTTTTGGCAGATGGCGTGCCGCTTTCGGTGCCGAAACACCTTTCGCCGGGTTGGCTTTGAGTTCGTTCTGGCTGACCAGCCAGTCAAAAAAGCTACGTAGCGCAGAGAGGCGTAATGCGAGGCTTGCTGCTCCCAGCCCTTTACGACGACTGCGTACAGCAAAATTACGCACCATCGTCACATCACATTGTTGCCAGCTTTGCAGGTCGTTTTCACTGGCAAAATTGATGATCGCCTCAAGCTGGCGTCGGTAGTTAAGCAGAGTTATCGGGCTAAGTTGACGCTCCACGCTCAGATAGCGTAGATAGCGTTCCACATCGGTATGTAAATCGATCATACGCGTTCAATCCAACGATCCAGAAGCTCCGGCATCATCAGCGCAATTTCATGGAGTAACTGCGTTCCTTGCCCTTGTTGATAGTGACTGGCATCCCGGCTGGTGAACAGTACGACACCTAAATCAGCATCACTTCCCAACATCGACATCGCTACTGATCCCACCGCTTTCGCTTCCGGCAGCACCACCAGCAGTTCAGGCCCGTTAAGCGGCCCCAGATAATGCTGTTCCTGCCCCAGACGCTGAATACGCAGTGGTTCAAAAGCCTGACGACTCAATGCCAGATAGGTATAGTTCGACGGCGCGCCTAAACGCCAGCGATCCGGGAACAGACGCAGACTCGCGCCCGCCAGACCGAGATCGCGTGCCCAACGGTGAAAGCGCATTAGCATATCGTCGAGACTGCTGGCAGCAGTGAGAGTGCGCTGCAGATAAAGTAAGCGATAAAACAGGCCTTCGTTGGCGGTAGCCTGTTCCATCAACAGCGCCATATTCTCTTCCAGAACATGAATATGGTTACGCGCGCGGGCCATATGCCATTCGACGAGTGAAACGGTGCCACGTACCGGATGCGGCACCCGAATTGCCTCTACTGCGTGCGCATTGCGGATAAAAAACTCAGGATTTTTAATCAGATAATCGACAACCGCTCGGTCATCAAGCTCCGTGAGTGTTTCCTGTAGTTCTTCCCCTGGTTGCTTCATAGATGAATAAATCCGTCGTAAACATGTACTGCCGGACCCGTCATATATAACGGATGACCCGGACCTTTCCAGGCGATATCAAGGCGACCGCCAGGGAGTTCCACACGTACTTCTTCGGCCAGCAAACCTTGCTGAATCCCTACCGCTACTGCCGCACACGCGCCGCTGCCACAGGCCTGAGTTTCTCCTGCCCCACGTTCATAGACTCGTAAACGAATATGCTCGCGCTTAACCACTTGCATAAAACCGATATTGGCACGTTCCGGGAAGCGTTCGTGGTTTTCCAGAACAGGGCCTAGTGTTTCTACCGCCGCAGTATCGACATCATCGACCTGAATCACGCAGTGTGGATTACCCATTGACACCACGCCGCATAAGATTGTCTGCTCGGCGGCGCGCATAATATAGGTCTTTTCCGCTTTGTTGGCGCGAAACGGCACGGCGGAAGGTTCGAAATTTGGTTCGCCCATATTTACCCGCACCAGATCATCATCGGTGACGGTCAGCACCATCCGACCATTGGCGGTGCTAACGCGAATATCACGCTTATTGGTCAGCCCTTTCAGGCGTACAAAGCGGGCAAAGCAGCGTGCGCCGTTGCCGCACTGCGCCACTTCACTACCGTCAGCATTAAAAATACGATAGTGGAAATCGAGTTCTGGATCGTAAGGCGGCTCGACCACCAATAGCTGATCAAAACCCACACCCAGGTGCCGATCCGCCAGACGACGAATCAGATCCGGTGAAAAAAAGACATTCTGCGTTACCGCGTCGACGACCATAAAATCGTTGCCAAGGCCATGCATTTTCGAGAACTGCATTATCTACTCCATTCACGCGGGTACAGAAACTGACTTTTAGTAATTCACCTGAGATGGGCCATCGCCAGTGGCGCGGTCGTTTTTATCCGGCAACGTGGATTGCGTTTGCGTATCTACCGGTTTGGTCGGCGGTGGCGCGTTTTTATCTGCGGGCGGGAAATAGAGCGGACCTTTCAGACCGCAGCCCGTCAGGCTGAAAAGAGTCAGTAATACAGTGAGTGCCTTAAACACGTTTTTCATTATGGATTGCCTGTAAAGTTCATCGCTTTCTGCTTTCTATCATCGCAGGAGAAGACGTAAAAGCAAGCGTTTAGCGACTCTTTATGAAGTCTGAAAAGTGAGGAATTGCTGCGAGTATAACGCTTACACGCAGGGATTTATGTTTTGCTGGTGGTTTCGTGATCGACACCTCGCGCCAGGATGGCTTTATGCACTATCGCAATGTGGTTTGTTTGTTGTCTTGTTCGCTGTTCTTATCGTCAGCATGGGGATGTCGGCTTGATGAGCCTGAACATAATATTTACCAGCAACAGGAAAAAGGCGTGGTGTACTTGCGCCCTTATGAAAAGACCAATCTTTCGCTACCGCAGATTAACTACAAGCGTCTGCATCTGTTACCGAATTTGTTAATTGACCCAACAAAACTGGAAGATTGGGAAACGGTGCCCCCGGCAACCGATCTCACGACAGACGTTGTCTACAGCGGCGTAAACGCAACATTTCCCCATTACTCTTACTATAGCGATGGTCGCGCTATTCTCTACGCTGGTGAGGTGGTGCAAAACCCTCCAGGCACGCCGCCAGTCGATATCTCGTCATTTCAGGCATGGGGGGATTTTGCCGCAGATAAGTACAGCCTCTATTACGAAGGCAAACGCACCGATAGCAACCAGCAACTAAACCGCCGAACGTTGCGTCAGGTAGAATTTAACCCGCAATGGAAACCAGACTGGCTAGGTTTGATTCTCCGTGACAAGCACTATCTTTACGCAAATGGTCAGCGCCTTGATGATCCCAACACCTTTACGGTACTGGCACAAAAGTCATGGGATCAGCGCGGTAAATTCTCTACAGCATTCAATCCCTGCCTTCCTGCCCCATTTGGCCCCTGGGATACCCTTGCCCGAACACGGACCAAAATCCTGATCAACGGCGAACAACTGGATGCCGACCCGGACACCTTTTCCGTCGTGCGCTGGATGCCCGGCTCACTCTTGACCTGGCGTGATAAAAACGGGCTACAGCGTAAGGTCCTCGACAAGGAAAATCTGGCCTGGTATGAGGATTTAACAAAGCACTGTCTGGATTTTTCTCTGCTGGAAAAGAAAGTGTTCTGGCGTAAAGGGCCTGCTTGTAAACAGGAAGAATTACCCGGACTCGATCCTGAACAGTTCCACCCCATCAGTGATGCTGTCGCCCAGTATCAGGACTCGCTTTATACCATCATCGAAACAGAGTCTGGTGACCGCAAGCTGGAGATCGTGAAACTTGATGATCCCAATCTTATTATCAACAAACGTTTCAACGCCGGGAAGCGCCACGGCTATTTACTTACGCGTGCCGAAGGGTGGCCAAACCATTCCAGTTTACACGTGTTTGAATCTGACGGACCGCTGATCTTACTGGATAACCGCTCTCCGGATGAACGCGAAGCCCATCTTAATGACCATCCCTTTTTACGCAGATGGTATGCCCGCGATAACCGCTACGTTTACAGCTTTGATGGCGCGCAGCTCTGGCGATACCGCACCGCTGATCCGAAACAAGTTCGCTTAATCTGGAAGGAACAACATTCGGGATATGGCTATGGCGTAGATTACAAAACGGGATATCTGGACGGAAAAATTACCGATGACGGCGAATTTATTCCTGCCCCGCGCAATGAGGCGACAAAATGAATAGTCAAATAATCACACTTGCACTCATCCTGTTGGGGCACGTATTTCTGACACCTGCCGTACAGGCCATAGGGTTCGACTATTACAATGATCACGGTGTCATGTCTTACGGTAAAGGTAATTGGGAGGATAAGAAAATCATTGCCCAATTTCCGGAGATGAACAGGGCCGATTTGCGCCTTGTGAAAAATATATCCGGGGAGACGGGTTATATACCTTCCGATGAAATAAGCATAGAAAATGAGGAATACCACTGGGTGACAGATGGCCGCGTTATTCTCTGGCGTGGCAAAATTGTTAGCAACCCACCGGGAACACCTACTGTCGATATTGCCAGCTTTCAGGCTATGGGCCGCTTTGCGGTCGATAAATATAGCCTCTATTTTGACGGACAACGCACCGAAAGTAATAGCGGCGCGTCACGTGTTGATCTGGCGACGCTAAAATCTATCGAAGGTAACACTACCACGTTGGTGGATAGTAAAAATCTCTATTTGTCTGGTCGACGTCAGGGAAGCAGCAGTGATGTTACTGTATTAGAAAAAAGATGGTGGGGTATTAATCCACGTCTTATGGGTGTAAACAGAGAAATGTATTCCAATGATCTGCTTATCCGCAGTGGGCAGAACATTTATTTAAATGGTGTTCGCCTTGCAGCGAATGCAGACTCATTTGAGATAATTCGCTGGATACCTCATTCACTGCTGGTTTTTCGCGACAACAATGGTTTGCATCGTTATCCCTTTGGTCAATTATCAGGCAAGGCAATACCCGTAGATGATGACGTCTCTTTTGAAGTAGGGGAAAGTCGCGTTCGCTGGCGTAAACAGCTCACGCCCGACCGTCAGTGGAGCCAGTGGATAGACCTACCAGGTATTGAACCTGAACAATTTCATCTGATTACTGGCAATATTGCGCAGTATAAAGATCGGCTGTATGTAACAAAATTATCGACATTTGGTGAAGACCAGCTTGAGATAATCCCGCTGGATACGCCAGACCTGGTCATTGATCGCTCATTTAATAGCGGCAAACAACATGCTTATTTTATCCGCCAATTACGGTCAAAAAGCGTGCAAATTATTCCAGTTAACGGTCCGCTAACTAAAAACGATCGCTTTGCTTATGACGATCGCAATGTTTATACATGGACCGATACAGAGGTAAGGATTACACCCTCCCCCTGCCCAGCGAAAACACGCGTCAGAGAAGAGAATGTCCGTGAAATTCATAACAACGACATTATGATTATTACAGAGGAACCAGGATGCAAAAAATAGCCTTACGGATTGGCATAGCTCTAAGCATAATGGCCGCAAGCAGCTTCAATTACGCGGCCACAAGCAAGATACAAAAACTAAACGTCATCCTGGATGCAACGACATTAAGCACTGACAGCGATGAGATTAGCCGTCCCCTCGACATTAATGATGATGGCATTTCCGAAACGCTTAACTGCACGTATTCACCTTCCACGCCTCCCGCTGCCTGCGGGAAAGATGATTGTGGATATACCGCGAGTGACGCACCAACTATGGCTTGCAGTATTATGACCCCAGATAACTCCAGAATTAACATTGATTATTTTTGTAGCAAAATTAGCCTGATGAAAGAAAAGAATCATGGCCTACACGACCTGTTATGCGACGAGGATACAATCTTGCGTTGGAATGGGACGAGGTATGAAGGTTAAGTTTTATAGCCGAACCATGTTGATTTCACTGTTAGACGAAACAACTTATACTGCCGCCATCACTTAAAAACAGGATACAACAATGAACGACAGTGAATTTCATCGCCTGGCAGATCAACTGTGGCTGACCATTGAAGAACGCCTGGACGACTGGGATGGCGACAGCGATATCGACTGCGAAATCAACGGCGGCGTGCTGACCATTACCTTTGAAAACGGCAGCAAAATCATTATCAACCGCCAGGAACCGCTGCACCAGGTGTGGCTGGCAACCAAACAGGGCGGCTACCATTTTGACCTGAAAGGCGATGAGTGGATTTGCGACCGTAGCGGCGAAACCTTCTGGGATTTGCTGGAACAGGCCGCGACGCAGCAGGCAGGAGAAGCGGTGAGCTTCCGCTAAAATTCTTTGCCGGATGCGGCGTAAACGCCTTATCCGGCCTACAAATCCTGCAAAATTATAGAGTTGGGTGAAAAGCGCATTTAGCGGATCATATAGGGAGTTTGCCGCTATACATCAGCTTCGCCATCTGGAATAACCACTCGCCACCGCGAAAATCCCCCCCCCAACAAGAGCCACTATAAAAAAAAGAAAACCTGCTCCATATAACCACCAACTCAATTCATACAAAACGTGGTAGTTATCACAGGAAATCAGCACGTCGGGGCACTCAACACCGTACTTACCGCCATCACCCCATCGTTCATAATAAGACTCTCGCCATACCAGAATACTTACTCCACTCGCTACGAGCGATAACAAACAACCCGCCCATAACTTACGAAATATTGGGTAACTAAACATAAAGATGACGCTGAGCAGCGCCTCTATGACACCCCAAATAATAGACAGGCTCGTCATTCCCCAGTCACTGTGCATAATGTCCTCTCCCTGATGTAATTTCAGGGAGCAACTTTAGTGAGGGAAAATGAAATCAGCGTGAAGTCAGAGGCGGAAATTGAATTATCCGGCACGCTCATCACGAAAAATACTGCTGTAACAGCGGCGTATCGTTGTCCTGATTGGCTGGCGGCATGTTGCCAATAGATTTGGTACGGAACGGAATGACCTGTTCGCGACCATCGACCTTCACAATCTGGTAAAACTGCGGCAGGTTAAAGTTGATGAAACTGGAGCCGTAAGTGAAACGATCGTGCGATGACGAGTAGAAGCGACTGACATCACGCACCAACTCCTCTTTGCTACCCTCGCAGTGGTGATACACCTCAACGCGGTTACTTTCGTCGAGAATGTAGATATTAAAGCCGTTCTCATCGTGTGTTTCTTCGAAGAAGAACTGGATGATCCCTTCGCTGGCGAAGCCGTCCACCACCGCCGGTAATTTAACGTGATTAGTCTCAACCTGCACTGACAAACCATGCAGTTTGTTATGCGAGATCGCGCCATAAAACTCGATGGCATTTTCCAGTTTCTGTACCGATACATTCAGGCGTTCGAAGAACAAACCCCAGGTCTGGCCAGAAACGCGCAACGCTTTAAAGCGCCCGGTTTCCTGGCGGGTGCTGGAAAGACGCAGTTCAATGCACTCAGAAACCAGTTGCTGCACGCGAGTACGGATTAATCCGCGCAAATGCTGGCTATAACAGAACACTTCCACGCTATCAGGGGGTGCAGCGTCCTGATGCATTTTGCCGAGGATGGTTTTCAGGGCTTCAATCATCGACTGCTCGCCGTTGAAATGCAGCGTGCGCACTTCATTCCATGAGTTGCGATACAGCAGGTCAACACTACCCACCAGACATTTTTGCTCTTCGCCAAAGCTGAAGACGTCCAGCTTACGGAAATCGAAATGTACTACCTGATTACGAAACGCTGTCGTCGGGTCATATTCCAGGTTGACGATAATCGCCAGATGGCGGATCTCACAAGGACTGTAGAGCGCTTTCGGTGTCGGCGCAGGTAAGCGCAACGGGAAATGGTGCGACACATCAGCCACCATCTCTTGCAGCTTAGGCAGATCGACAATGCCGTTGCCTTTAATGTACAAACGGGTGCGCGAGGTCAGCAGTCCGTTAAACCATGCCCACGCCACCAATTTGTTCAGGTAACGGTTATATTCCAGCGGTTGATGGCTGATGATCGACTCAATTGTCGGCGCACGGTTATACAAATACCAGCCAGAGCGATTAGCACGCCCCGGCGGTACATAAATAAAGGTCAGATTTGGCTCGGAAAGATCCGGTGAAATCTGCGGGTTTACCAGCGTCACTTTCCCCGGTAATGCTTCAAACGCAGCGTACAGTTTACGCGTCAGCACACCGATATCCTGCGGGCTGGCAGAAACGCTAAGGTTATTGCGACGCGCAAAGCGGATCAGATTACGGTAACTCTGCATCATCGCATCGAGCAGTTCGTTGTGCGCTTCACGCACCTGATCAATCTTCCAGTTAGCGCGGTTATCCAGCATCGTCAGGCGAGATTCGTCCCAACTCCACTCTTTCACCAGTTGGCTTAACACTTCACGACGCCAGCCCACGCAGGCGCGTTCGCGGCTTAATTTTTCGCACACTTTTAAATAAAAGCAGCGGCGCACCAAATCCAGACGGGTGAAATCTTCAATCGCCGTCAAATATTCGGTAACGCGCTCCAGCATCATGCAGTACGGATCGAGGCCAAATGACACTATCTCGCCGTCGTGCAAACGCTGTTTGATATCTTTCGCCAGCAGGCGTGGATTAGGGTATTCCCAGGAATAGGCTTCCAGCAGCAGTGTTTTCAGCACCGCTTTGTACGGGGAGTCGATACTTTTGTAGAGCTGCCAAAGGCTGGCACCGAAGTACTCTTCAGCAGAAAGCGAGCTTAAACCACCGAGATCCAGCCATTCATTTGGCGTCAGTACGCCCTGCGCGTAAAGCGTCATTACATAATCATCGTAATGCTCTTCTTCGTCGCACGGCACCATATTCCACAGAATACGCTTACCGGCGAGACGCACGGCGGTACGGTAAAATTCATCAAGTAGCAGTATATGCTGGGTGGAGCCACAATCTTCGCCCCCCAGACTGCCACTTTCGTTGTGGCGGAAACGGTTTTCATCAATCAGGAAGAAGCTAACTTCCACCCCCAATGAGGCGGCCCAGCTTTCCAGCAAGCTGCATTTACGTTGCAGTAACTGACGCTCTTCGCTATCCAGCCACGATTGATGGCAGACCCAGATATCCAGATCAGAGGAACAACTTTGCCCTATGGACGAGGTGCTGCCCATTGTGTATACGCCAGTAATTGGAAGCTCGCCTTTTGGCGGGTCCTGTACTGACATTCCACGATACAGTTCCAGTTCGTTCAGGTAGTGGCGTTGGGTTTCATCAGGCGTATAAAGGCAAATGCCCTTGGGAACGTTACCATCAAGGTAACCCGGCATTAGCGGATGGTGATAGTGCAACAATGTCGGCAGCAGACTGTAGACCTGTTGGAATGCAGGCCCCATAGCAGCAAGCGCGCGATCCACGCGCAATTGATTTATGGCATCCAGTCTCTGTTTCAGAGTCTCAATATAGAGGTACAAGACGTATCGCCTGATTTGCTACCCGTCATGTCTGTGATTCCGGCAACATCAACGGAAACACGCGGCATTCGGGATATTTCGTATGTCAAAGGTAACCGTACCACTTTCCGCGCCTGGTTTTTTTAGTTTCACGACGAAAAAATGGTCTAAAACGTGATCAATTTAACACCTTGCTGGTTGACCGTAAAGAAAGATGCGCTACATACAAGTGTAGCACTGTTTATTCTCTGTAAATTCCTTATTACGACGGCTTGAAGCGCCTGTCAGGATCCACCGCCTGGCTATATTTTACGTTTTGCTCAGGCATCTACGTTTCACCACAACACTGACATCGCTCCGGCAAGGATGTTAGGATGGACCATGGATGATAATGACGGTAACAAGCATGTTAGACAATGTTTTAAGAATTGCCACACGCCAAAGCCCACTTGCACTCTGGCAGGCACATTATGTCAAAGACAAGTTGATGGCGAGCCATCCAGGGCTGGTGGTTGAACTGGTGCCGATGGTGACGCGCGGCGATGTGATTCTTGATACGCCGCTGGCGAAGGTAGGCGGGAAAGGCTTATTTGTGAAAGAGCTGGAAGTCGCGCTCCTGGAAAACCGTGCCGATATCGCCGTACATTCAATGAAAGATGTGCCGGTTGAATTTCCGCAAGGTCTGGGGCTGGTCACCATTTGCGAGCGTGAAGATCCTCGCGATGCCTTTGTCTCCAATAACTATGACAGTCTGGATGCGTTACCTGCGGGCAGCATCGTCGGAACTTCCAGCTTACGCCGTCAGTGCCAACTGGCTGAACGCCGTCCGGATCTCATTATCCGTTCTCTGCGCGGCAATGTCGGTACTCGTCTGAGTAAACTGGATAATGGCGAATACGATGCCATTATTCTTGCCGTGGCTGGCTTAAAACGTTTAGGGCTGGAGTCACGCATTCGCGCCGCGCTGCCGCCAGAAGTTTCTCTTCCGGCTGTAGGACAAGGTGCGGTGGGCATTGAATGCCGCCTTAATGATACGCGCACCCGCGAGCTTCTTGCCGCGCTCAATCACCACGAAACTGCACTGCGCGTCACCGCCGAACGCGCCATGAATACCCGTCTTGAAGGCGGTTGCCAGGTGCCGATTGGTAGCTACGCCGAACTTATTGATGGCGAAATCTGGCTGCGTGCACTGGTCGGCGCACCGGACGGTTCGCAGATTATTCGCGGTGAACGCCGTGGTGCGCCGCAAGATGCCGGGCAAATGGGCATTTCGCTGGCAGAAGAGCTATTGAATAACGGCGCACGTGAAATCCTTGCTGAAGTCTATAACGGAGACGCTCCGGCATGAGTATCCTGGTCACCCGCCCGTCTCCCGCTGGAGAAGAGTTAGTGAGCCGTCTGCGCACACTGGGGCAGGTGGCCTGGCATTTTCCGCTGATTGAGTTTTCCCCTGGTCGGCAATTGCCACAACTTGCCGACCGGCTGGCGGAGCTGAGCGAAGGCGATCTGTTGTTTGCCCTTTCGCAACATGCCGTTGCTTTTGCCCAGTCACAGCTACATCAGCAAGGTCTTAAGTGGCCCACCCTACCCACTTATTTCGCTATTGGCCGTACCACGGCGCTGGCGCTGCATACCGTGAGCGGACATGAAGTTCGTTATCCGCATGATCGGGAAATCAGCGAAGTCTTGCTACAATTACCTGAATTACAAAATATTGCGGGAAAACGTGCGCTAATTTTACGTGGCAACGGCGGTCGTGAGCTGATTGGGGAAACCCTGACGGCACGCGAGGCTGAAGTTACTTTTTGCGAATGTTATCAACGATGCGCCATTCATTACGATGGTGCAGAAGAAGCGATGCGCTGGCAGTCCCGCGAAGTGACAACGGTCGTTATTACCAGCGGTGAAATGTTGCAACAGCTCTGGTCGCTGATTCCACGATGGTATCGTGAGCACTGGTTACTACGCTGTCGACTACTGGTCGTCAGCGAGCGTCTGGCGAAACTCGCCCGGGAACTGGGTTGGCAAGACATTCAGGTCGCTGATAACGCTGACAACGATGCGCTTTTACGGGCATTACAATAACTCTCATAACAGGAAGCCATAATGACGGAACAAGAAAAAACCTCCGCCGTGGTTGAAGAGACCAGGGAGGCCGTGGACACCACGCCACAATCTGTCACAGTAGAAAAAAAGAGTAATAACAGTACTGCTCTGATTTTAAGTGCGGTGGCTATCGCTATTGCTCTGGCTGCAGGTGTCGGTTTGTATGGCTGGGGTAAACAACAGGCCGTCAATCAGACGGCCACCAGCGATGTCCTCGCTAACCAGCTCACTGCGCTACAAAAAGCCCAGGAGAGCCAAAAAGCAGAACTGGAAGGTATCATCAAACAACAGGCTACGCAGTTAGAGCAGGCAAACCGTCAGCAAGAAGCGTTAGCAAAACAACTGGATGAAGTTCAACAAAAGGTCGCCACCATTTCCGGAAGCGATGCTAAAACCTGGCTGCTGGCGCAGGCAGATTTTCTGGTGAAGCTCGCCGGACGTAAGCTGTGGAGCGATCAGGACGTCACCACCGCCGCTGCGCTACTGAAAAGCGCAGATGCCAGCCTGGCCGATATGAATGACCCAAGTCTTATTACCGTTCGCCGGGCAATTACCGATGACATCGCCAGCCTTTCTGCGGTATCACAGGTCGATTATGACGGTATCATCCTCAAGTTGAATCAACTTTCTAATCAGGTAGATAACCTGCGTCTGGCCGACAATGACAGTGACGGTTCACCAATGGATTCCAATGGTGAAGAGCTTTCCAGCTCCATCAGCGAATGGCGTATCAATCTGCAAAAGAGCTGGCAGAACTTTATGGATAACTTCATTACGATTCGGCGTCGTGATGACACCGCCGTACCCCTGTTAGCGCCGAATCAAGATATCTACCTGCGCGAAAATATTCGTTCCCGTCTGCTGGTCGCAGCACAAGCTGTACCGCGTCATCAGGAAGAAACCTACCGCCAGGCGCTGGAAAACGTCTCTACCTGGGTACGTGCTTATTACGACACTGACGATGCCACTACCAAAGCGTTTCTCGACGAAGTGGATCAGCTAAGTCAGCAGAATATTTCGATGGATCTCCCGGAAACCCTGCAAAGCCAGGCAATGCTGGAAAAGCTGATGCAAACCCGCGTGCGTAATCTGTTGGCACAGCCTGTAGCACCAGCAACGGAAGCTAAATCTGCACCTGCACCTGCACCTGCACCTGCACCTGCACCTGCACCTGCACCTGCACCGCAAGCTGATACTCCGGCAGCCGCGCCGCAAGGAGAATAACCATGCTAAAAGTGTTGTTACTCTTTGTTCTGCTTATTGCGGGGATCGTGGTTGGTCCGATGATTGCCGGGCATCAGGGTTACGTACTGATTCAAACCGACAACTACAATATCGAAACCAGCGTCACGGGTCTGGCGATCATTTTTATACTGGCAATGGTGGTGCTGTTTGCTATCGAGTGGCTACTGCGACGGATTTTCCGCACCGGCGCGCACACCCGCGGTTGGTTTGTCGGGCGTAAACGCCGCCGCGCACGTAAGCAGACCGAACAGGCGCTGCTGAAACTGGCGGAAGGTGATTACCAGCAGGTTGAAAAGCTGATGGCGAAAAATGCCGATCACGCTGAACAACCGGTAGTGAACTACCTGCTGGCTGCTGAAGCCGCACAACAACGCGGCGATGAAGCGCGCGCCAATCAGCATCTGGAACGCGCAGCAGAACTTGCAGGCAATGACACCATTCCGGTAGAAATTGCCCGCGTGCGCCTGCAACTGGCACGCAATGAAAATCATGCTGCACGCCACGGCGTAGATAAGTTGCTGGAAGTCACGCCACGCCATCCTGAAGTGCTGCGTCTGGCGGAACAAGCTTATATCCGCACCGGTGCGTGGAGTTCGCTGCTGGACATCATCCCGTCAATGGCAAAAGCTCACGTTGGTGATGAACAACATCGCGCAATGCTGGAACAACAGGCATGGATTGGCCTGATGGATCAGGCTCGTGCTGATGACGGTAGTGAAGGTTTGCGAAACTGGTGGAAAAATCAAAGCCGGAAAACGCGTCATCAGGTGGCGTTGCAGGTGGCAATGGCAGAACATCTTATTGAGTGTGACGATCATGACACCGCCCAGCAAATTATCATCGACGGCCTGAAACGCCAGTATGACGATCGCCTGCTGCTACCAATCCCACGCCTGAAAACCAATAATCCAGAACAACTGGAAAAGGTGCTGCGCCAGCAGATTAAAAACGTGGGCGATCGCCCGCTGTTGTGGAGCACATTGGGTCAGTCGCTGATGAAGCATGGCGAATGGCAGGAAGCATCTCTCGCCTTCCGCGCGGCGCTGAAACAACGCCCGGATGCCTACGATTATGCATGGCTTGCTGACGTGCTGGACAGACTGCACAAGCCGGAAGAAGCCGCTGCAATGCGCCGCGACGGTTTGATGCTGACGTTACAGAACAACCCGCCGCAGTAATCCTTTCTCACCTGGAGGCGCAGAGCCTCCGGGCCTTTCCTGAATAGATAAAAAAACGCCTGCTCTTATTACGGAGCAGGCGTTAAAACAGGTCTGTATGACAACAAGTGGGTGCTTCACTCAACGTTGTGTCCATGGTGTCTGATGAGGCAAAAGCGACATCTGTCAGTGGACGATAAGCACCGTAAACGGCTCTGCGTCATTCCTGAGTTTATGAGGCACTAAGGCGAACATAAGAGATGGAATGAGCATCTACTCAGTTATTATGCCACAGAGGATGGGGTAATAACATCCCCTAATACTTGTTATGAGAAAAATCTGTAACCCTTTTTTCTTCATATTTAATAAATTACCGAGTAAATCCTTCCCTTAGCCTGATGCTTTTTTATATGTGATATGAATGATTAAATATAAGCAATTAATGACACGCATATTAATTACAAACAAAACTAAAAACAGCATCAATAATCAACGCGATATAATAAACACGCCTTACATATCGCATGCACGGGGGGTAGGATTGAAAACGCTCTCCTGATATTTCAATTTATTCTTAAGATAAATAGATAATTTATTTTCATCATCATTATTTATGAAATCATCCTGTCAGGGAGAGGGACCTCAATTATCAATGCTTAACTACGCCATCATTTTGATGACATTAAATCGGAGCATTTTGCATGGAATTTTCGTTCTCACCCAAGCTTCTTGTTGTCGCTGTCGCCGCCGCTCTTCCATTAATGGCCAGCGCTGCAGATACCCCGTCAACCGCCACCGCACGCAAAGGATTTGCTGGTTACGATCACCCAAATCAATACCTGGTTAAACCGGCAACCACCATTGCCGATAATATGATGCCGGTAATGCAGCATCCGGCGCAGGATAAAGAAACTCAGCAGAAGCTGGCAGAATTAGAGAAAAAAACCGGTAAGAAACCGAATGTGGTTATTTTCTTGCTGGATGACGTGGGTTGGATGGATGTTGGCTTTAATGGTGGCGGTGTGGCAGTGGGTAACCCAACACCAGATATTGACGCCGTTGCCAGCCAGGGGCTGATTTTAACCTCCGCGTATTCTCAACCCAGTTCTTCACCAACCCGCGCGACGATTCTCACCGGACAGTATTCTATCCACCACGGCATTTTGATGCCGCCGATGTACGGACAACCAGGTGGTCTGCAAGGGTTAACTACCCTGCCGCAATTATTGCATGATCAAGGTTACGTCACTCAGGCCATCGGTAAATGGCATATGGGAGAAAACAAAGAGTCGCAGCCACAGAACGTCGGCTTTGATGATTTCCGCGGCTTTAACTCGGTGTCTGATATGTATACCGAATGGCGCGATGTTCACGTCAATCCGGAAGTCGCCCTGAGTCCGGACCGTTCTGAGTACATCAAGCAATTACCGTTCAGCAAAGATGACGTTCATGCGGTGCGCGGCGGTGAGCAGCAAGCCATTGCCGATATTACGCCGAAGTATATGGAAGATCTTGATCAACGCTGGATGGAATATGGCGTTAAGTTCCTCGACAAAATGGCGAAGAGCGATAAACCATTCTTCTTGTATTACGGTACGCGCGGCTGCCACTTCGATAACTACCCGAATGCCAAATATGCCGGTAGTTCTCCGGCACGCACCTCTTACGGCGACTGCATGGTAGAAATGAACGATGTGTTCGCTAATCTCTATAAAGCACTGGAGAAAAATGGTCAGCTTGATAACACGCTGATTGTCTTTACCTCCGATAACGGTCCGGAAGCCGAAGTGCCACCGCACGGTCGCACACCGTTCCGTGGCGCGAAAGGTTCTACCTGGGAAGGCGGCGTTCGCGTACCCACCTTCGTGTACTGGAAAGGCATGATCCAAGCGCGTAAATCCGACGGTATTGTCGATCTAGCCGATCTCTTCCCAACCTCGCTGGATCTGGCAGGGCATCCTGGAGCGAAAGTGGCGAATTTAGTGCCGAAAACGACCTTTATCGATGGCGTAGACCAGACCTCTTTCTTCCTCGGAACAAACGGTCAGTCTAACCGCAAGGCTGAACACTACTTCCTCAACGGCAAACTCGCCGCTGTACGTATGGATGAGTTCAAATATCATGTTCTCATTCAGCAACCATACGCGTATACACAGAGCGGATATCAGGGTGGATTCACCGGTACGATAATGCAAACGGCCGGATCGTCGGTGTTTAACTTGTACACCGATCCGCAGGAAAGCGACTCTATCGGCGTGCGGCATATTCCGATGGGTGTACCTCTACAGACCGAAATGCACGCGTATATGGATATCCTGAAAAAATATCCGCCACGCGCGCAGATTAAATCTGATTAATTCAGCGCTATCGCTACATCGGGCTGCGCTGCCCATGCCGGATGAGGCGTGAACGCCTTATCCGGCCTACGAAATCGTGCAAATTCAATAAATTGCAGCGTCCTGTAGGCCGGATAAGATGCGTCAGCATCGCATCCGGCAATCAACCGCAGGCGGCCACAAAATGGCCGCCGATTTTTACTTATTCACCACCATCAAATGTGCCTGCATAATGTCGCTGGCCGGGCGGCCGTGCGCCAGCAAATCAGCCATTGCTTTAAGATACGGAGGCAAATGGCGGAAATAGCGTTGATATCCGGCACACAAATAATTCAGCCCCGGTTTACCGCTGGCATCGAGCATAAAGCGATGTTTCGGGCAGCCTCCCCAGCACGCTTTTAACACGTTGCAACTGCGGCACTGCGCCGGTAACTGCTTGAATTTATCTTCACCAAACGTCTGCTGTTGCGGGGAATCTACCATTTCTGCAATCGTCTGCTGAAGCATATTCCCCAGTCGATATTGCGGATAGACAAAGTGATCACAGGTGTAAACATCGCCGTTGTGCTCAACAATCACCGAACGCCCGCAGGTTGGCTGATGATGGCAAACCGCGCCAGGCGCGCCGACAAAATTGGCAAATGCCCATTCGATATTCATCACGAAAATCTTACCGACGTCGCGTTTGATCCAGTGATCGAAAATCGTCACCAGAAATTCACCGAACTCTTGCGGGCGCACCGACCATTCCGTCAGTTCCCCCTGAATATCGCCAGGCGCTCGTAATTTCAGTCCGTCGTGGGCTGCTGTTTCATCTGCCAGACGTTCCACCACCGGAATAAACTGGATGAACTCAACGCCCGCATCACGCAAAAATTCATAGACCTGCAACGGTTGCAGCACGCTGGTGCGATTGACGCACGCCAGAACGTTATAATCAACGTGATATTTTTGCAGTAGTTTAAGCGCGCGCATTACCAGTTTATGCGTTGGTCTGCCGCCTTTGGTAACGCGGTATTGATTATGGATCTCTGCCGGGCCGTCCAGCGATAAGCCAACCAGAAAATGATTTTCTGCCAGAAACGCACACCATTCGTCATCCAGCAGCACGCCGTTAGTCTGGAAGCTGTTACTTACCCGCCTGCCTGCACCATATTTTGCCTGTAGTGCCACAGCGCGGCGGTAAAATTCCAACCCCGGCAGCGTTGGCTCTCCGCCTTGCCAGGTAAAAGCAACTTCGTTTTGTGGTTCACTGGCAGCGATATAGTGGCGGACATACGCTTCCAGCGTGTCATCGTCCATATGTGTGACAGGATGTTCGCGGTAGAGAGAGTGTTTTTCGAGATAAAAACAGTAGTCACAGTTCAGATTACAATCGGAACCGCTCGGTTTCGCCATCACATGAAAAGCACGCGTTGGAACCTGTTGCAGCATAGTCGCTCCTTGCCTGAAATCGTCCTTCAATAAGTTAAGGGCGAAATCATACCGTGTGGCAATGAGTTACTACGGGCGTTTATTGCGAAGGGAGAGTGATGGAATACACAGAAAACAAAAAACCCCGCCGAAGCGGGGTTCAAAATTGGTCGGCGAGAGAGGATTCGAACCTCCGACCCACTGGTCCCAAACCAGTTGCGCTACCAAGCTGCGCTACTCGCCGAAATACTGCTTTTTGAATTTTTAGTTCAATTCTTTAAAGTCGTGGTGCGAGGGGGGGGACTTGAACCCCCACGTCCGTAAGGACACTAACACCTGAAGCTAGCGCGTCTACCAATTCCGCCACCTTCGCATTTTCACAACTTCTAATAATGGGGTGGCTAATGGGATTCGAACCCACGACAACTGGAATCACAATCCAGGGCTCTACCAACTGAGCTATAGCCACCACTACAAATCTTGTTACGCGGTATTACTACCACCGCAGCTCAAGCGCCGGGACTAAATGGCGCGCCCGACAGGATTCGAACCTGAGACCTCTGCCTCCGGAGGGCAGCGCTCTATCCAGCTGAGCTACGGGCGCTTAGCGCCGTTGCGGGGGTGGATAATACGGACTTCCCACCCCTCTGTCTAGTCCCTTTTTAAATAAAATGCGCGTTTGGTTACGCTTTGCGCATTTTGCTGCTTATTCCTCCAGTTTATGCGCTTTACCGTGGCGATTAAGCCCAAAAACTTTGTAAATCGCCGTCACCGCCAGCATGAAGATGATGCCGACAAACAGCGACATACGAGTATCTTCATTAAAGTACATGCCGATCAAAACGCAAATAAGGAACGCCATTGTCACATAATTTGCCCACGGGAACAGAATGGAGCGGAACGGATGGCTGGCAATCGCCGCTTTGTGCGCACGACGAAAACGCAGTTGGCTTATCAGGATCACAAACCACGGCACCATCCCCGGCAGCACGCTGGCGCTGTAGACGTAAACAAACACACGCTGCGGATTGGGAATGATGTAGTTCAGGCACGAGCCAATTAACAGGATGGCAATGGATACCGCTACTCCCGCAACCGGCACGCCGTGACGAGAAACTTTTGCCATCGCCGCCGGTAACTGACGGTTTTTCGCCAGTGCATAAAGCATACGTCCGCAACTGTACATACCGCTGTTACAGCCAGAAAGCGCCGCCGTCAGTACCACAAAGTTGATAATACCCGCGGCTGCGGTAATGCCAATTTTGGCGAAAGTCAGTACAAACGGGCTGCCATTGCTGCCAATTTCATTCCACGGGAAGATGGTGACGATAACGAAGATCGCGCCTACGTAGAAAATAAGGATTCGCCACAGCACTTTGCCTACCGCACTGCGCAACGTCACCTGCGGATTTTTCGCTTCACCGGCAGTAATGCCAATCAGCTCCACACCCTGGTAGGACGCCACCACGATACACAGCGCCGTCAGGAACCCTTTCCAGCCACCCGCAAAGAAACCGCCATGCTCAGTGAGATTGCCAAAACCAATCGACTGCCCGCCATTGCCAAAGCCAAAGAAAATCACGCCCAGGCCAATGACTATCATAACGATGATCGTGGTGACTTTGATCATCGCGAACCAAAACTCGATTTCACCATACAGTCTGACCGCCGCCAGATTCGCCAGCGCCACCAGCGCCACCGCGATCAATGCAGGTATCCACTGTGCCATCTCCGGGAACCAGAACTGGACGTAGACGCCAATGGCAGTGATTTCCGAGATCCCCACCGCCATCCACATGAACCAGTAAGACCAGGCAGTGAGATAGCCAAAAAACGGGCTCATATAACGATGTGCGTAGACGGCGAACGAACCGGTAACCGGCTCAAGGAATAACATTTCGCCCATTGAGCGCATGATGAAAAAGACGAACAGCCCGGCGATGATATAGGCCAACAATACAGATGGCCCAGCCCATTTTAGGGTGCTGGCGGCCCCCATAAACAGACCAACGCCAATGGTGCCCCCCAGGGCGATGAGTTCGATATGTCGAGCTTCCAGCCCACGCTGTAGCTCTGGTTTATTATCTGCCATAAATCCTCGTGTTGTGTTTGCATGTTTTTCCGGTGTTACCGGTTATCGTTATGGGTACATCGAGTGTTGCGAATGTTTTCGTAATTCAGGAGAAATGGCAAATGAAGCATTAAAAATTTGAATGCTTTGTGTAATAAAACAGCAGGAAGGTGAAGAACAGGCGACATTGTGAACACTTATGCCGCCAGCAAGAGAGGGAAAATCAGAGGTTGCCGGTGTAATGCCAGCGTAAATAGCGCAGTAAACGGAGCTGACGCTTAATGCGACTCGGCTGCGAAAGCAGGCGATAGAGCCACTCCAACCCCAGTTTTTGCCAGATTTTCGGCGCGCGTTTCACATGGCCAGTAAAAACATCGTACGTTCCGCCAATGCCCATATAAAGCGCATCAGGATGCACCTGACGGCAGTCGCGCATGAAGATTTCCTGTTTTGGCGATCCCATTGCGACAGTGACGATTTGCGCGCCACTGGCATGGATACGCTCAAACAGCGCCTGACGCTGCTCGGGTTTGAAATAACCATCCTGGCTGCCAACGATATTCACATTCCACTGGCCGCGCAGTTTAGTTTCGGTCTGCGCCAGTACTTCAGGTTTGCCGCCAACAAGAAAAACGGGCGTCCCTTCTTTTCCTGCGCGAGCCATCAGCTCTTCCCAGAGATCGGCTCCAGCTACGCGGGAAACCTGTGACTGAGGATATTTTTTACGTACCGAACGCACGACGCTAATGCCATCGGCATATTTAAATTCGGCAGCGTTAATTAACGCCCTGACCTCGGCGTTATCTTCAATGGTCAGCATTTTTTCGGCATTAATGGCAACCAGCGTTCCCTGCTTAAGCTGCCCATCAGCGAACAGATAATCGAGGGCATGCTGCATATCACGCCAACCGATCAACTGTAAGCCACGCAGCGTATAGGTCGGTGCTGTGGTGTTGTTATTCATTGTTATCCTTCAATCTGCGTCCGGAGCGATGATTTTATTCGTTTATGAATGAGTCCGGCGCTATCAAAAAGCCAGTACAGTAGTTTTGCAATCATCAGGCTTGCACCGAAGACCACGATAAAAAAGACCACCCGCGAGACAAATGAATCCAGTCCTTCTCGCGCCAGCACGATCATATTGAAGATCGCCCCAAAGCAGAAACTGTGCAAAATCGCTGCCTTATAGCGATTGGTTTCGCGGTTGCCCAGCTCATACAGCCAGTCGAACCATTTTATAATCAGGCCAACCACAATCGCCCCAAGCGGAATAAACAACACACCGCCCATCACCACCAGTGAGCCGATAAGCGTAGGTGAGATAGCCAGCCCGGAGTGATTATTCAGCACTTCCCAGGTGAAATAGTTGGCGGAGTTCAGCACCATACTGGGCCGACCCGGCCACAGCCAGGAAGGAATAAAGACATAGAAATCACGGACAATCGGTGCCAGCCCCTGGAAGTCGATGTTGTCGTAGTTCTGCAATAGCAACGCCAGATTCTCCCACGGCGAGAAAGTGTCGCGGGTGAGATAGAGAAACGTGTAGAAAGCTTCATCACCGCTCACGTTCATTCCGTAGCGTTTTAGCGCCAGCCAGAACATACCGACAATCCCCAGCACGCCTGCCGCTGCCAGCATCCACAGTGAAATCCAACCGCGAATAATGCCGATAAACAGGAAGATAGCGAACGCGATAATGATATTGGCGCGAGTGCCACCGACAATCATGTAGGTCAGCAATCCAAAGGCAACGGTACTGACGAGGAAAAACAGCCACGCTTTGCTGTCCTGGCGCAGAAAATAGACCACCAGCATCGCCGGGATAAAAAAGTAAAAGAAGCGCTTTAACGCCACGCCGGAGACTTCACTGGAAAAGATCTGACTGTAGGAGTTAAGTCGGAACAACAAAAAGCCGTTGTGCATGAAGAAGATGCCGACACTGACCAACGCGATGCCCATCAGGAGAAACCAGGTAAGATTGGTTTCCACGCGATTCATGGTAAACACTGGACGGCGCGGTGCATCGGCAACACTTTTGCGTAAGCGGGTTTTGTAGGTGACGTAATAAACCGCGTAAAAGCAGCCCGCAGAAAGCAACGCCTGCAACAAGATTTCTGGCGGCGCGACACCAACATCAAAGCGGAATACCAGTACGCTGGTCAGCGGAAATCCGAAGAAAAACGTCAGCAAAAAAAGCAATGAAAAGAAGATATTGAAGTTAAACCGCACGCGGCGAAACTCAAACCAGGTCAGCGTGGCGATAAACAGCGTACAGAGCAGCCAGACAACAAACAGGCCGCTGAATTGCAGCAGGCTCATGCGACCTCCCCAGCGGCAATTGCCAGCGCCCGATGCCAGCCTTGCAGATAGTTTGGACTAAAGAAGGCAATGTGGTTTTTATCTACCGACGCCAACTGGCGCTGCGCTTCACGCACAATATCCTCATTGAGATCGTCAGTGGTAAACAGCACCGGCAAATGTTGCTCCGTCATATCCTGCCAGAACGGGTTTTCCCGATTAAGTACGCAGGGAATACCAGCCTGAATCAACAAGCACAGCGTACCGATACCTTGCTGACGGGCAAAAATAAAGTAGCCGAGATCGCACTGGCGAAGTAGTGCCAGATAAGCGTCAAAATCCATTTTTTCGCTCAGAATTTGCAGATTTTCTTCGCTGAATAATTCCAGCCCCGCCTGACGAACCTCGTTGATATACGCATCGTTGTTGGCCGGATATCCCATCGGCACCACCACTTTCACCGTATCGCCAAACTGCCGATGCACAGCGCGTAAGGCAGCGATGTGTTCATTACTGCGATCGCCGGAGTTCCCCACCAGAATAGTCATTTTCCCTTCACGTTGCCGATCGTTAGCCATCGTATTGAGAGAAGGATCCATCCGGGTTGGGAAGTAAATCAGTTCGCCTCGCACCTTTGGATGCGTTCTGGCAAAAAAGCTCAAGTCTCCCCGAGTGGCAAATACACTGCCCACCCGCTTTTGTGCCAGGCGGCGCAGCGGATAAAAGAGCTTATATCTCAAGCCACTGGAAAGTTCATACAAATCAGCGCCCCATATATGCCAGTAAAACTGGCTGGGCTTGATTCCGCCGCTAAGCAGCGCCAGCCATAGTTTTGGATTGAACTGGCCATGGAAGAAAAACCGCTGTTGACGGTTAGCTTTCGCTTTCGCGATAACCGCTTCAGCCAGTGATTTTTTGTCTGCAAAAAAGCGGATAGTGAGCGCCGGACAGCTATCACTTAAGCCGTCGTCCTTGCCTGCAACCATAAACTCGCGCGCGTGCTCGCTTGTCGCAGCCAGCGCGTCGTTGAAAAACCGCAAAACGGTTTGGTTATGGTGAGGGATATCCGATCCCAAAACGTGAATCAGTACAGTCATGCCCGCCTACGCCAGAGTAAAAACACGCCACAACAAAGAGAAAAATAGACGATATAGGTTGCCATATATGCCTGCGCCGCGCCCAGCGCGCCATGCGCGGGGATCAACCAGTGGGCAAATACCATCAACAACGTGAACTGACTGACTTCCGCCAGAATATAAAACCGGAGCGACGCTTTGGCGATCACCAGATAACCAAAGACATAAGCGCCCACTTTTAACACATCGCCAACCAACTGCCAGGCAAAGAGATCGCGCATGGCGGTAAATTTGTTCGATAAAAGTAGCCAGATGGCAAAGTCACGCAGCAACCAGACTGTAAAACTCGCCGCTGCCACCGCCGGTAGAACGAATTTCAGCGACTTCACCACTTCGCGGGTGATATCGCGCTTTTCCGTTAGCCGCGACAGAGTGGGCAGTAAATACACGCTAAAAGAGGCGGTAATGAATTGCAGGTAGGCGTCGGAAATACTACTTACGCCTTGCCAGATCCCCACCTCATCCCAGCTATACTGCGCCGCCAGCAACTTACGCATCATGATGTAAGCAACGGGCAAGGTCACCGAAGTAATCAACGCCATTAACGTGAACTTACTCAACTGCCCCGCCAGACCGCTATCCCAACTGGGTTTCAGATAGCTTAACGGGATAGCGCCACGTTTGATCAACATGATGGCAGCCGGAATTACCACCAACGCAGGAATCAGCGCCAGCCCAAGCAACGCGCCTTCATAGCCACCAAAACGGTAACTGACGTAGTAAGCGATAACACCAATCAGGCTGCCAACAATCAGCGATAACGCATTACCCGCGGCATCGCGAAAGCCTTTCATCAGCGCCAGCAACAGGTTGCCCCAGGCGATACCCATTTGCACCAGCGCCACTAAACGTACCAGCCCCTGGTAGTCAGTATTCCCGAACAATCCCTGGCTGATCGGAGCGGCTGCCAGCACAAAAATCAGCGCCATCAGCGTGGAGAAACCAAGCACCATCGCTGATGATGTACCCACCACACGACGTAGCTGCTGCGGATTATCATGATACTGGGCAACGTATTTGGTTACGCCGTTAAAAATGCCCGCCCCGGCAAGCACGCCGAGTACGGTAATCAACTGACGGTAGTTAGCCGCCAGCCCCAGCCCTGCCGGACCAAATGATACCGCCAGCAGCTTACCGACCAGTAACCCGGCACCAATCTTGACCAGCGTACTGGCCGCCGTCCATAAGGACGCTTTCGCCAGCGACATATCAGGAGAAGTAGTTCAGCAAGGTCGCAATTACCGTGCGTTGATTGACGGGCGACAGATTGTAGAACAGCGGCAGACGCAGTAAGCGCTCGCTCTCTTTGGTGGTGTAGCGATCTTCACCGTGGAACTCACCAAACCGTTCACCCGCCGGGCTTGCGTGCAGCGGAATGTAATGGAACACCGCCATGATTTCTGCTTCTTTCAGGAAGTTAATCAACGCATTCCGGTCATCAATATCACGCAGCTTAATGTAGAACATATGCGCGTTCTGCACGCAGCTATCCGGAATCGACGGTAGTTCGATACGCCCGGTTTTCGCCAGTGGTGCCAGTGCATCGTAATAGTTTTGCCACAGCGCCAGACGCTGCTGGTTGATACGATCCGCTGCTTCCAGTTGCGCCCACAGATATGCGGCTTGCAGATCGGACATCAAATAGCTGGAGCCGATATCGCGCCAGGTGTATTTATCCACCTGACCACGGAAGAACTGGCTACGATTAGTGCCTTTTTCACGGATGATCTCGGCGCGCTCAATCAATTTTTTATCATTAATCAACGTAGCGCCGCCTTCACCACCCGCGGTGTAGTTTTTGGTTTCATGGAAGCTAAAGCAGCCAATATGACCAATGGTTCCCAGCGCACGCCCTTTGTAAGTGGACATCACCCCCTGAGCGGCATCTTCCACCACAAACAGGTTATATTTTTTCGCCAACGCCATAATGGTGTCCATTTCACAGGCCACGCCCGCGTAATGCACCGGCACGATAACGCGCGTTTTGTCGGTGATCGCCGCTTCAATCAGCGTTTCGTCGATGTTCATAGTGTCCGGGCGAACATCCACAAAAACGATTTTCGCTCCACGCAGCACGAAGGCGTTGGCGGTGGAGACAAAGGTATAACTCGGCATGATCACTTCATCGCCAGGCTGGATATCCAACAACAGCGCCGCCATCTCCAGAGAAGCGGTGCAGGACGGCGTCAACAGCGCTTTGGCGCTGCCAAAACGTTGCTCCAGCCACTGCTGGCAGCGACGGGTAAAACCACCATCGCCACACAGTTTGCCGCTACCCATTGCCGACTGCATATAATCGAGTTCGGTTCCCACCACCGGCGGTGCGTTAAATGGAATCATGTGATCACCTGTATAACCAGTACGCGGTGCTTTCTACATTTGCACCACTTTTTATGTATCGTTTAAGCGCGGCGGTGTTGCCCATCTGGGTCGCCACCCGCAATGTTGTTTTACCGCGAGCATACGCCCAGTTTAGCGCCGTTTGCATCAGCTCTGCACCTGCACCGCGTCCTGCCAGCAGGCCAATACGCACGTCTGTCGCATTGAGCTCACGTAAAGAGACATAGCCACGAATATCGCCGGATGGCGTGCGTAAGATCAGACATTGATGATCAAAGGTGCCGTGCACGGCGTTTTCAATCCACTGCGCATAAAAGCGCCCACTGGCTTCAGGCGCATACCACGGTGCACGAAAACGGCTTTGCGCAAATGCCTCACTCGCTAACTGACGTAGTACTGGAATATCTGTCTCTTGTGCCACTTCTGCGCCGCTATCACTGGCTCTGGTCACGGGTAGCGCCAAATCAACTTCACCTTCTACCAGTGAGAATCCCAACTGTTGTAGGGCATCCAGTTCACCGATATTTGATGCGACTATTTTGGCCTGCACCCGTGACCACGGCGCTAAGGCATCTGGTGTCAGGAGTGGCGCGTCAGGGTTAATACGCACGATGGCGCTATTAACACCAAAGAAGGCATTTTCCCAGGTGAGTGGCTCAATACTGGCGCGGACGGGCACGGAGTAACTCCAGCAGATATTGACCGTAGCCAGTTTTCGTTAATGAACTGGCTGCACGCTTCACACCTTCGTCATCGAGCCAGCCGTTGCGCCAGGCAATCTCTTCCAGGCAGGCAATCTTAAAACCCTGGCGTTTTTCCACCGTCTGCACAAAAGTGCTGGCTTCAATCAGGCTATCGTGAGTACCAGTGTCCAACCAGGCAAACCCGCGCCCGAGAAGTTCAACGGTCAGGTTACCTGCCTCCAGATACATCTGGTTGATGGAGGTAATCTCCAGCTCGCCACGCTCCGAAGGTTTAACTTGTTTGGCGTACTCCACCACTTTGCTGTCGTAGAAATAAAGTCCGGTCACCGCCCAGTTTGATTTCGGCTGTTTTGGCTTTTCTTCCAGCGAGATAGCACGGAAATTGTCGTCAAACTCCACCACACCAAAGCGTTCCGGGTCCATCACCTGATAGCCAAAAATCGTGGCCCCTTCAGTGCGCGCCGCAACATGGCGCAGCTTCGGACTGAAGCCCTGGCCGAAGAAAATATTATCTCCCAGCACCAGACAAGAAGGCTCGCCGTTGAGGAAAGTTTCACCGATGATAAATGCCTGCGCCAGACCGTCCGGGCTGGGCTGTTCGGCATATTCCAGATGGATACCGAATTCGCTACCATCGCCCAGCAGGCGTTGGAAATAACCTTTATCTTCCGGCGTGGTGATGATGAGAATTTCGCGGATACCGGCCAGCATCAGCACCGACAGCGGGTAGTAAATCATTGGCTTATCGTAGATCGGCAACAGTTGCTTCGACACGCCGCGCGTAATCGGATGCAATCGTGTACCGGAACCGCCCGCCAGGATAATACCTTTCATGTTTTCCTCCGCTGAAAATTAGCCTTTCAGACCTAAACGCTCACCCTGATAACTGCCGTCCTGCACCCGCTTCCACCAGCTTTCATTAGCCAAATACCACCGCACCGTTTTGCGCATCCCGCTTTCAAAGGTTTCCTGCGGCAGCCAGCCAAGTTCACGAGCAATTTTCGTGGCATCAATGGCATAACGTAAATCATGCCCCGGGCGGTCAGCGACAAAGGTGATCAGGTCACGATAGTGCGCCACGCCGTGCGGTTTATCCGGAGCCAGTTCTTCCAACAGTTCACAAATGGTTTCCACGACATCGAGATTCTTGCGCTCGTTATGGCCACCAATATTATACGTTTCACCGACTTTACCGGTGGTCACCACGCAGTACAGCGCGCGGGCATGATCTTCAACATACAACCAGTCACGGATTTGCTGCCCGTTGCCATATACCGGCAGCGGTTTACCCGCCAGCGCGTTGAGTATCATCAACGGGATCAGTTTTTCCGGAAAATGGTAAGGGCCGTAGTTATTCGAGCAGTTGGTGATAAGTGTCGGCAGACCGTAGGTACGCAGCCAAGCGCGCACCAGATGGTCGCTGCTGGCTTTCGACGCGGAATAAGGGCTGCTCGGCGCATACGGCGTAGTTTCGGTGAAGAAATCATCCGTAGAGTGCAGGTCGCCGTACACTTCGTCGGTGGAGATATGATGGAAACGAAAGGCCAATTTTTTATCTTCCACCAGCGTATTCCAGTAAGCCCGCGCCGCTTCAAGCAGTGTGTAAGTCCCCACAATGTTGGTTTCGATAAACGCCGCCGGACCATCGATAGAACGGTCAACATGGCTTTCTGCCGCCAGATGCATCACACAGTCGGGCTGATGTTCGATAAAAACGCGTTCCAACGCTGCCCGATCGCAGATATCAACTTTCTCAAAGGCAAAGCGATCGCTCTGCGTGACCGATGCCAGCGACATCAGGTTTCCGGCGTAGGTCAATTTATCGACCACCACCACCGCATCACTTGTTTCGTTGATGATATAACGCACCAGCGCCGAGCCAATAAATCCGGCACCGCCTGTCACCAGAATCTTTCTCATCAGCGCCAGACCCCTTTGGTATCGACTACATACTGCTGCTTAACATGATCGCCGCTGATGGCTTTGAACTGACTGTGATCGACCAACATCACCAGCACGTCTGCCGTCGCCAGCGCTTCGTCAAGCTGCGCCAGCGTGCAAAGCCCGGCCAGTTTTTTCGGCAACTGGTGAATGTTCGGTTCAACGACCAGCGTCTCGCCGCTATGCCACTGGGCGATCAGTTCAGCGATTTCCATCGCCGGGCTTTCGCGCAGGTCATCAATATTCGGTTTAAATGCTAGCCCAAAGCAGGCAATTTTCACTTCGCTGGCGCGTTTATCGGTAGCGGCCAGGCAATCGGCAACCGCCGCTTTCACCTGATCAATTACCCAAAAAGGTTTGTGATCGTTCACTTCCCTGGCTGTACGGATAAGCCGCGCCTGCTGCGGGTTCTGCGCTACGATAAACCACGGATCAACGGCAATACAGTGACCGCCCACGCCAGGGCCTGGCTGAAGAATATTGACGCGAGGGTGGCGATTCGCCAGACGAATCAGCTCCCAGACGTTAATTCCCTGCCCGGCGCAAATCAGCGACAGTTCGTTAGCAAACGCGATATTCACATCGCGGAAGCTATTTTCGGTGAGCTTACACATTTCCGCCGTCCGGGAGTTAGTGACAACACACTCACCTTCGAGGAAAATTTTGTACAGTTCACTGGCGCGCGCCGAGCAAACCGGTGTCATGCCACCTATTACACGGTCATTTTTAATCAGCTCGACCATCACCTGCCCCGGTAACACGCGTTCCGGGCAATAGGCAATATTCACGTCGGCCTGTTCGCCCACCTGCTGCGGGAAAGTCAGGTCCGGACGCATTTCTGCTAACCATTCTGCCATTTTCTCGGTTGAACCCACCGGAGAGGTGGACTCAAGGATCACCAGCGCACCTTTTTTCAGCACTGGCGCAATGGAGCGGGCAGCCGATTCGACGTAAGCCATATCCGGCTCATGATCGCCTTTAAACGGCGTTGGTACCGCAATCAGCCAGGCATCAGCCTCAACGGGCGTTGTGCTCGCTCGCAAAAAGCCACCTTCTACGGCAGTTTTTACTACACTCGCCAAATCAGGCTCGACGATATGGATTTCGCCACGATTGATAGTATCAACCGTTTGTTGGTTGATATCGACACCAATCACCTGTTTTTGCCGTGAGGCAAACGCAGCGGCTGTCGGCAGCCCAATGTAACCCAGTCCGATGACAGAAATGGTCGCAAAACTCATAGTGATATCCGATTATTTTTTAACGCTTCCAGAATGCGAGAGCATGCCTGACCATCACCATAGGGGTTATGGGCGCGGCTCATCATTTGATATTCGTTGTCGTCGTTGAGAAGACGTGTCACTTCCTCAACGATCCGTTGTTTATCCGTCCCCACCAGACGCACCGTTCCAGCGGTAACAGCTTCCGGGCGCTCGGTGGTGTCACGCATCACCAGCACCGGTTTACCCAGCGAAGGCGCTTCTTCCTGAATACCGCCAGAGTCAGTCAAAATCAACCATGCGTGATTCATCAGCCAGACAAACGGTAAATACTCCTGGGGATCAATCAGAATGACGTTTTTTACGTGCCCCAGAATGCGACTAACCGGTTCTCTGACATTCGGGTTGAGATGTACCGGATAAACAATCTGGATGTCCTGATGAGTGGTGGCTATTTCTGCCAGCGCATGGCAAATCTCCTCAAAGCCACGACCGAAGCTTTCACGCCTGTGACCGGTCACCAGAATCATCTTCTTATCAGGGTCGATAAACGGGTAATTTGCCGCCAGTTCTGAACGCAGCATCTCGCTGCTCATCACTTGATCGCGCACCCACAACAAAGCGTCGATAACTGTATTGCCGGTAATGAAGATTCGGCTATCAGCGACGTTTTCACGTAGCAGGTTTTGCCGTGAGGTCTCAGTTGGGGAGAAATGGTACATTGCCAGATGACCGGTCAGCGTGCGGTTAGCTTCTTCCGGCCACGGCGAGTAAAGATCGCCCGTGCGTAGCCCGGCCTCAACGTGACCAACAGGAATGCGCTGATAAAACGCCGCCAGACTGGTGGCCAGCGTCGTGGTGGTATCGCCGTGTACCAGTACAACGTCTGGTTTGAACTCGGCAAGAATAGGTTTTAATCCCTCAAGAATTCGACAGGTTATCTCTGTCAGTCCCTGTCCTGGCTGCATTATGTTGAGATCGTAGTCAGGTACAATGGAAAAGAGTTTCAGCACCTGATCGAGCATCTCCCGATGCTGCGCAGTGACGCAAACTTTAGCCTCAAAAAAAGGATCTTTTGCCAACGCATGCACCAACGGCGCCATCTTGATGGCTTCCGGGCGCGTACCAAATACAGTCAGTACTTTCACATCGATTCTCTTTGAATAAGCGGCGAGCGCCTTTGTGCTCACCGCAACTGTGTTGCTATTTCGAGCAACGGCGGGTTAATGCGACACCAGCCCCGATCAGCCCCCCGACAATGCCCCACATAATCATCAGGAAGGCACGGCGTGGGCTATCGCGTTTTACCGGTTCTTCCGGTGTACGCAAATAGCGATAGGTCTGAAAACGCGGATCCAGGGTTGGACCAACATTAAGGGTGTTTAACATGGCCCGATTCTGATCATAGTCGAGATCAAAGGCCGGGCCGACGGCCTGTAAATTTTCTAATCGCGCCTGCAGCATCGGGCGCCCCAACAAAAACATTTCTGAATCAGGCAATTCATCCGCCGGGACATCTGTCGCGCTGCGAGAGATATTATGTTGCTCAGCGATTTTGAGTGCCTGCTCAATGCTGTTTACCCGGCGGTCGTAGATCGCTTTCGCGACTTCTTCCTGACGCTTCACCTGGGCTTTCATTTGGATAGTGCGCGCTGCCCATGCACCTTTCAGCTCATCATTCAGATGGCTGGCCGCGCGCTGACTGGCGAATGCGACATATTGACGCAGCAGATTATTGGCATCGGGGGCAGTTTCAGCAATCAATTTAACGTTATCGTTGATCGCTCGGGTGAAATCACCGGGAATAAACTGGATGTTGTTGATCATTTCATCCAGCAGAGCCGCATCGGCTTTGCTGTTGCCAACCATCCGCTGTTTGTAATAGTCGGTCTGCAACCAGAAATCGCGGCGGGTGTCCCACGACGCCAGTTGCATAACAAACTCTTTATAGGCTTCGTCCATGACCGATGGTTGATCGGCAGAAGCCATGTTCGAACGAGCATCCAGGTTACGTAGAAACTGCTGTTGCGAGTAGTATCCGCCCAGCATATTGACCGTTGGACGATCGGTAATCGCCGTCGCGCTCCACTCCTGACGGGCGAAAAATGTATACGCCAGCGCAATTAACGCAAACGCCAGCCCCATGCCAACAATCCACAGCTTCCCAGCCCACAAGGTACGAAACAACCCACGAATATCCAGTTCATTTTCAGCATTTTCGGCTGGTTTCCCAGGCATTGGTTGCGTCATTACATCCTCGTTTATTTGGTTAAGTTGGGGCTGCCACCACGATTTCTGCGCAGTCGGCGTTTCACACGCTTAATAAAGCGAGCAACCTTCCAGGCGCGCTTAATGCAATAGCCATAGAGGAAGAATGCTAGCAAAAAGAGCACCAGCATGACCCATTCAGGGACAAAATGAGAATATTCTGCCAGTACGCCAATGGAAGCAAGCAGTGCAGCAGCAAGGGTAATCAGCACAAATGCCTGACGAGAAGTAAAGCCGGCACGCATGATCAAATGATGAATATGCTGGCGATCAGGCGAGAATGGACTCATGCCTTTACGCAGGCGACGATACATAATCGCCACCATATCCATCAGCGGAATAGCGATAATCCATAATGCAGTCACCGGGCTAATCGGATGTGTTTTGCCCTGAGTAGTTTCAAGCAGGATCCAGATTACGGTAAAACCAATCAATGTACTGCCCGCATCGCCCATAAACACTTTGTAGCGACGCCCCAGAATACCGAGGTTGAGCATGATGTATGGCAGGATGGCGGCGATCATCGCAAAGCACCAGATAGCGAGGCTGGTTTGCCCGTCGAACCACAAAATCATGCCAATTGCCGCAAACGAGACGCAAGACAACCCACCCAGCAGACCATCAATGCCATCAACCATGTTGAAAGCATTAATTGCCGCCCAGACGGCAAACAGCGTCAGGAAATAACCAAACGGCCCAAGCACCATCTCCCAGGAGCCAAAAATATAGCCCAGGCTACTGAGATAAAGTTTGCCAAACACCATCATAACGATGCCAACAGCAGCCTGTATGGTGGCACGGATTTTTACACTAATATCGAAACGGTCATCCAGTGCGCCGATGAACACCAGGACGCCCGCACAGGCGAGGTAGAGAGCTGCATGCGGAATGTAGTAATCAACAATTCCGAACGTAAAGCAAATCCCTGCGAAAACTGAAATACCCCCAACGAGCGGTATCAATCCCTGGTGACGTTTGCGGAAGTTAGGTTTATCCACTAAACCGACTTTTTTTGCCACCTTACGGGCAAAAAACAGAAACAGTGTCGTGAATAAAAAAATACTGATGAGATCAGTACTCACTGTCAGTAAATTCACAATGCATGCTCTCAGAGAAAATTATTAGCAGAAGTATACCCACGAAGACCTTTATTCAGAAGGGAAACTCCTTTCTGAGCCTATCAGCCCTGTGCAAAAATTAATCACCCACCATAAAAATTGTATAAAATACCCGCAATAACCAGGAATTTTCCCACTATCACAGGCATGCCGCTAAGATTACAGATATAAAAGCAAAACGCCACGTAAACACGTGGCGTTTTTGGCATAAGACAAATTTATGAACGTTTCATCATATCGAAGAAATCGTCATTGGTCTTGGTCATTGCCAGTTTATTAATGAGGAATTCCATTGCATCGATTTCGCCCATCGGGTGAATGATTTTGCGCAGGATCCACATTTTCTGTAGCTCTTCCTGAGTGGTGAGCAACTCTTCTTTACGCGTACCGGAACGGTTGTAGTCGATAGCCGGGAAGACGCGTTTTTCTGCGATCTTACGAGAAAGGTGCAGTTCCATGTTACCTGTACCTTTAAACTCTTCGTAGATAACTTCGTCCATTTTGGAACCGGTGTCGATCAACGCCGTCGCGATGATGGTCAGGCTGCCGCCCTCTTCTACGTTACGCGCCGCACCGAAGAAGCGTTTCGGACGGTGCAGTGCGTTAGCATCCACACCACCGGTCAGCACTTTACCAGACGCAGGAACAACAGTGTTGTAGGCGCGCGCCAGACGGGTGATGGAGTCGAGCAGAATGATAACGTCTTTCTTGTGCTCAACCAGGCGTTTTGCCTTCTCGATCACCATTTCCGCAACCTGAACGTGGCGAGATGCCGGTTCGTCGAAGGTAGAAGCGACAACTTCACCTTTAACCAGACGCTGCATCTCGGTTACTTCTTCCGGACGTTCGTCGATCAGCAGAACCATCAGCACACAGTCTGGGTGGTTGTAAGCAATGCTCTGGGCGATGTTCTGCAGCAGCATGGTTTTACCCGCTTTCGGCGGTGCCACAATCAGACCACGTTGGCCACGCCCGATTGGTGAAGCCAGATCCAGCACGCGTGCGGTCAAATCTTCAGTAGAACCGTTACCACGTTCCATACGCAGACGAGAGTTTGCGTGCAGCGGGGTTAAGTTCTCAAAGAGGATTTTGTTGCGAGCGTTTTCAGGTTTGTCGAAGTTAACTTCATTAACTTTCAGCAGCGCAAAATAGCGTTCACCTTCTTTCGGCGGGCGAATCTTACCAGAGATGGTATCACCAGTGCGGAGGTTGAAACGGCGGATTTGGCTGGGAGAAACGTAGATGTCATCAGGACCGGCGAGGTAGGAGCTGTCTGCGGAACGGAGGAAACCAAATCCATCCTGCAATATCTCCAGTACGCCATCACCAAAGATATCTTCGCCACTCTTTGCGTGCTGCTTCAGGATGGCAAAAATAATGTCCTGCTTACGCATACGGGCCAGATTTTCCAGCCCCATATTTTCGCCGAGAGTGATCAGCTCAGAAACCGGCGTATTCTTTAATTCGGTAAGATTCATAGTGGTGTGAGTTCTTAAACTTGGGGTAAATCTCGAACTTAATGTTGTGAATGGTATGGCAGGATCATCCATGCCTGTTTACGGTCATCGACTCATGTCTTTTCGCTGTCTGGTCACAGGAGAGTACGCAGAACTGAAACGACAAGACGGATTGAGTGACAAACCAGAAATCTGTTCACTTCGCATTAGATAAAAACGGGAAGCGTTGGATATTACAAGATTCAAACTTAATAAGGTAAGTTTAATACGAAGTCAACATTAAGTTAGCATGGCTCACGCCGGGCGTCCAGTTTTTAGCGACGGGGCACCCGAACATGACGTTCCCTTATGCCAGGTTGGCGTCGAGGAACTCTTTCAACTGACCTTTGGACAGTGCACCCACTTTGGTTGCCGCGACTTCACCGTTTTTGAACAGCAACAGAGTCGGGATACCACGGATGCCATATTTCGGCGCAGTGCCAGGGTTTTGATCGATGTTCAGTTTTGCAACGGTCAGTTTACCCTGATATTCGTCAGCGATTTCATCCAGAATCGGGGCGATCATTTTGCACGGACCGCACCACTCTGCCCAGAAATCGACGAGGATCGCCCCGTCCGCTTTGAGTACATCCGTATCAAAACTGTCGTCAGTCAGGTGAATAATTTTATCGCTCATATATAACTCCACAGGAATAAGCCTGGCGTGTTGGTTTCGTTGTTGGTGTAACATTAACCAACTAAAGGTTGACTTTATTTCACCGGATACGCTTTCGTAAAGCAATAGTAAGCTGATATTCTATCACACTATGAGCAAAACACATTTAACAGAACAGAAGTTTTCCGACTTCGCCCTGCATCCGAAAGTTGTAGAAGCCCTTGAAAAAAAAGGGTTTCATAACTGTACGCCCATTCAGGCACTGGCCCTTCCGCTAACGCTGGAAGGTCGTGACGTAGCCGGGCAGGCGCAAACCGGTACTGGGAAAACGATGGCGTTCCTGACGTCAACGTTTCATTACCTTCTCTCTCATCCCACCATTGCCGATCGCAAGGTGAACCAGCCACGTGCCTTAATTATGGCACCGACGCGTGAACTTGCCGTGCAGATCCACGCCGACGCGGAGCCGCTGGCGCAAGCTACCGGTCTGAAGCTGGGCCTGGCTTATGGCGGCGACGGCTACGACAAACAGCTAAAAGTGCTGGAAAGCGGCGTTGACATCCTGATTGGCACCACGGGTCGTTTAATCGACTACGCCAAACAGAATCACATTAACCTTGGCGCTATTCAGGTCGTGGTGCTGGACGAAGCCGATCGTATGTACGATCTGGGCTTTATTAAAGATATTCGCTGGCTGTTTCGCCGTATGCCGCCAGCAAATCAGCGCCTCAACATGCTGTTCTCCGCCACGCTTTCGTACCGGGTACGTGAACTGGCGTTCGAGCAGATGAATAACGCCGAATACATCGAAGTGGAACCGGAACAGAAAACGGGCCACCGCATTAAAGAAGAGCTTTTCTACCCTTCTAACGAAGAAAAAATGCGTTTGCTGCAAACGCTGATCGAAGAAGAGTGGCCAGACAGAGCGATTATTTTCGCCAACACCAAACATCGTTGCGAAGAGATCTGGGGTCACCTGGCGGCAGATGGTCATCGTGTCGGGCTGTTGACGGGCGATGTGGCGCAGAAAAAACGTCTGCGTATTCTTGATGAATTTACCCGTGGCGATCTGGATATTCTGGTTGCCACCGACGTAGCCGCACGTGGTTTGCATATTCCGGCCGTAACCCACGTCTTTAACTACGATTTACCCGATGACTGTGAAGATTACGTTCACCGTATCGGCCGTACTGGCCGCGCTGGTGCAAGTGGTCATTCCATCAGCCTGGCGTGTGAAGAGTATGCATTGAATTTGCCTGCCATTGAGACCTATATTGGTCATTCTATTCCGGTAAGCAAATACAATCCGGACGCATTGATGACCGATCTGCCAAAACCGCTACGCTTGACGCGCCCGCGCACAGGCAACGGTCCGCGTCGTACAGGCGCTCCACGTAATCGTCGTCGTTCAGGTTAAATAAATAATGTCATACTCAAAATCATTCAAACTGCATCAAGATGGCAAGAGAATGAATCCCGATGAGCTTACTGTAGTAAGTGATTCGGGTGAAAGAACACAGCCAACGCAGAGACAGATTGAAGGATGAAGAGTATGAGTTCCACCTCGTCGCTTTATGCAGCCATTGATCTCGGTTCGAATAGTTTTCATATGCTGGTTGTGCGCGAGGTGGCTGGTAGTATCCAGACGCTGACGCGAATTAAACGCAAAGTACGTCTGGCTGCTGGTCTGAACAGCGAAAATGCCCTGTCTAATGAAGCAATGGAGCGCGGCTGGCAATGCCTGCGCCTGTTTGCTGAACGTCTGCAAGATATCCCTCCTTCGCAAATTCGCGTTGTTGCTACGGCGACGTTACGTCTTGCTGTCAACGCTGGTGATTTTATTGCCAAAGCGCAGGAAATTCTTGGTTGTCCGGTGCAGGTGATCAGCGGTGAAGAGGAAGCTCGTCTGATTTATCAGGGCGTTGCTCACACTACCGGTGGAGCCGATCAGCGCCTGGTGGTGGATATCGGGGGAGCCAGTACTGAACTGGTAACCGGCACGGGTGCACAAACCACCTCTCTGTTCAGTCTGTCGATGGGCTGCGTCACCTGGCTGGAACGCTATTTTGCCGATCGTAATCTGGGGCAGGAAAATTTTGATGCCGCAGAAAAAGCGGCACGCGAAGTGTTACGTCCGGTTGCCGATGAATTGCGTTATCACGGCTGGAAAGTGTGCGTTGGCGCTTCCGGAACCGTGCAGGCCTTGCAAGAAATCATGATGGCGCAGGGAATGGATGAACGCATTACCCTGGAAAAGTTGCAACAACTGAAACAGCGCGCCATTCATTGCGGTCGGCTGGAGGAGCTGGAGATCGACGGGCTGACGCTGGAACGCGCGTTAGTATTCCCGAGTGGTCTGGCGATCCTGATAGCCATTTTTACCGAACTGAATATTCAGTGTATGACGCTGGCTGGCGGCGCACTGCGTGAAGGCCTGGTTTACGGCATGTTACATCTGGCCGTCGAGCAGGATATTCGCAGCCGTACGCTGCGTAATATTCAGCGCCGCTTTATGATCGATATCGATCAGGCACAGCGCGTAGCCAGCGTTGCGGCTAACTTCTTCGATCAGGTGGAAAATGCATGGCATCTTGAAGCAATTAGCCGCGATTTGCTAATCAGTGCCTGTCAACTTCATGAAATTGGCCTGAGCGTTGATTTCAAACAAGCGCCGCAACATGCTGCTTATCTGGTGCGAAACCTGGATCTTCCTGGTTTTACTCCCGCGCAGAAAAAGCTGCTGGCGACGCTGTTGCTCAACCAAACTAATCCGGTCGATCTCTCATCGCTGCATCAACAAAATGCCGTCCCTCCGCGCGTTGCGGAACAACTCTGTCGTTTACTGCGCCTGGCCATCATTTTTGCCAGCCGTCGCCGTGACGATTTAGTGCCGAAGATTCAATTACAGGCCAGCCATGAACAGTTGACCTTGACGCTGCCGCAAGGGTGGTTAGCCCAACATCCGCTGGGTAAAGAGATTATCGAGCAAGAAAGCCAATGGCAGAGTTATGTTCATTGGCCGCTGGAAGTATATTAACGAGTAATGTGCCGGATGCGATGCTAACGCATTCTATCCGGCGATAATTCCGTGCCCCTTAACTATTTCCCTCGTTTTGCTGCCATCATCGCTTTCAGATTTGCCAGATGGCTTTGCCCTTTCTGCATCCGTTCTTCCGCGCTGACCACTTTGCGCTCCTGCTCCCAAATCAGATCATCCTGCGGTAACTCTAACAGGAAGCGACTCGGCTCCGGGCGCACCAGTTCACCGTACTGACGACGCTCTTTACACAGCGTAAAGGTCAATTCCTTCTGGGCGCGGGTGATCCCTACATAGGCCAGCCGCCGCTCCTCATCAATATTGTCTTCATCGATGCTGCTCTGGTGCGGTAAAAATCCTTCTTCCATACCGACCATGAAAACATAGGGAAACTCCAGCCCTTTCGATGCGTGGAGAGTCATCAGTTGCACCTGATCCAGTTCTTCCTCGCTTTCACCTCGCTCCATCATGTCGCGCAGAGTAAAGCGCGTCACCACCTGGGTTAACGTCATCGGCTCATCCAGTTCGCTGCCTTCCAGCATCTCCGTCATCCAGCTAAACAGTTGGTTGACGTTCTTCATGCGCATTTCGGCGGCTTTCGGGCTGGGCGATGTTTCGTACAGCCAGGATTCATAATCCATGCCGTGGATCAGATCGCGCACCGCAGCAATCGGCTCCCGCTCCGCCAGACGCTGGATTTCCGCCAGCCAATGAGTAAAGCGAGTCAACGCTTCATAACCACGCCCACTCAGTGTTTGACTCAATCCCATATCAAAACTGGCGGTAAACATACTTTTATTGCGGGTCATCGCCCACTCGCCCAGCTTTTTCAGCGTTGCCGGGCCAATCTCTCGTTTCGGCGTGTTGACGATACGCAGGAACGCACTGTCATCGTCCGGGTTAGTCAGCACACGCAGATAAGCCAGCAAATCCTTGATTTCCGGGCGGGAGAAGAATGAAGTACCGCCGGAAATTTTGTACGGGATGCGGTTTTGCATCAGGAATTTTTCAAACACTCGCGACTGATGATTACCGCGATAGAGAATGGCGTAATCTTTGTACTGTGTTTTATTGACGAAGTGATGCGCAATCAGCTCGCCAGTAACGCGCTCGGCTTCATGTTCTTCATTATTCGCGCTTAATACTTTTAGCTCCGCGCCGTAGCCCAGTTCGGAGAACAGGCGCTTTTCAAAGACGTGCGGGTTATTAGCGATAAGGATGTTGGCCGCTTTCAGAATACGTCCGGAAGAGCGGTAGTTCTGCTCCAGCTTAATCACCTTCAACGCCGGGAAATCCTGGCTCAACAGCACCAGATTTTGCGGACGGGCACCACGCCATGAGTAGATTGACTGATCGTCATCGCCCACCACGGTAAAGCGCGCGCGGCTACCCACCAGCAGTTTCACCAGTTCATACTGGCTGGTGTTGGTGTCCTGATACTCATCCACCAGCAGGTAGCGAATTTTGTTCTGCCAGCGTTCGCGTACTTCTTCATTGCGTTGCAACAACAACGTTGGCAGCAAAATCAGGTCATCGAAGTCGAGAACGTTGCACGCTTTCAGGTGCGCATCATACAGTCCATAACAATGGGCAAAAATACGATCCCGCTCGCCCTTTGCCTCTGCCGCTGCCTGCGCCGGAGTTTTCAGATCGTTCTTCCAGTTAGAGATGGTCGAAATCAACTGTTGCAGGAGAACTTTGTCATCTTCAATCAGACCCTCGGTCAGCTCTTTGAGCAACGCCATCTGATCGGTATCGTCAAACAGCGAAAAGTTCGCTTTCATTCCCAGCGCCGCATATTCGCGCTTGATGATATCCAGCCCTAATGTATGGAAGGTGGAGATCATCAACCCACGCGCCTCTTTGCGCCCCAGCGTCTGCCCAACACGCTCTTTCATCTCGCGTGCCGCCTTATTGGTAAAGGTCACCGCTGCAATATGTCGCGCCTGGTAACCGCAACCGCGGATCAGATGGGCGATTTTATTGGTGATAACACGAGTTTTACCGGAACCCGCGCCCGCCAGCACCAGGCAGGGGCCGGTAACGAATTCGACAGCTTGTTGTTGGCCGGGGTTTAGACGCATAGAAAAATCGCTCAATGAAAGTCGGGAGGGGAAAATAACAGCGTGGTAGTATAGCCAGCCTCATCCATACCACTCAAGGCACGATCATGGCAAAAACGGCAGCAGCACTGCATATCCTTGTAAAAGAAGAGAAACTGGCTCTGGAACTTCTGGAACAGATTAAGAACGGCGCTGATTTCGGCAAGCTGGCGAAGAAGCACTCCATTTGCCCGTCAGGCAAACGCGGCGGTGATTTAGGTGAGTTCCGCCAGGGTCAGATGGTTCCGGCATTCGATAAAGTGGTTTTCTCTTGTCCGGTACTGGAGCCAACCGGCCCGCTGCATACCCAGTTCGGCTATCACATCATTAAGGTGCTGTACCGTAACTAACAAAAAAACCCGGTGCATTTGAACACCGGGTTTTTGCCTGATGGCGCTGCGCTTATCAGGCCTACAGAACGTGCACTTTTTGTAGGCCGGATAAGGCGTTTACGCCGCCATCCGGCACCGTATGTAGCCGCTTAGCCTGCAACCGCAATACGTTTCATATCCGTCATATAGCCACGCAGTTTCTTACCTACCTGCTCGATAGCATGGCTGCGAATGGCTTCATTCACATCACGCAGTTGCGCGTTATCAACGGCACCTTCCGGAATAGCTTTACCCAGATCGCCCGGTTGCAGCTCTGCCATAAACGGTTTCAGCAGCGGCACGCAGGCGTAAGAGAACAAGTAGTTACCATACTCGGCGGTATCAGAGATAACGACGTTCATTTCGTACAGACGCTTACGGGCGATGGTGTTGGCAATCAGCGGCAGTTCGTGCAGTGATTCGTAGTAAGCCGACTCTTCAATGATGCCGGAATCAACCATGGTTTCGAACGCCAGTTCAACGCCTGCTTTTACCATCGCGATCATCAGTACGCCTTTATCGAAGTACTCCTGCTCACCGATTTTGCCTTCAAACTGCGGCGCGGTTTCGAACGCGGTTTTGCCGGTCTCTTCACGCCAGGTCAGCAGTTTCTTATCATCATTGGCCCAGTCAGCCATCATGCCGGAGGAGAATTCGCCGGAGATGATGTCGTCCATATGTTTCTGGAACAGCGGTGCCATGATCTCTTTCAGTTGTTCAGAGAGCGCATAAGCACGCAGTTTTGCCGGGTTAGAGAGCCTGTCCATCATCAGGGTGATGCCACCCTGCTTCAGCGCTTCGGTGATGGTTTCCCAACCGAACTGAATCAGTTTTTCTGCATATGCCGGGTCGGTGCCTTCTTCCACCAGCTTGTCGAAGCACAGCAGAGAACCAGCCTGCAACATACCGCACAGTATGGTTTGTTCGCCCATCAGGTCAGATTTCACTTCCGCAACGAAGGAGGATTCCAGCACGCCCGCACGGTGACCACCAGTAGCCGCAGCCCAGGCTTTGGCAATCGCCATACCTTCGCCTTTCGGATCGTTTTCCGGGTGAACGGCAATCAGCGTCGGTACGCCAAACCCACGTTTGTACTCTTCACGCACTTCAGTGCCCGGGCATTTCGGTGCAACCATCACCACAGTGATGTCTTTACGGATCTGCTCACCCACTTCTACGATGTTGAAGCCGTGGGAGTAACCCAGCGCCGCACCGTCTTTCATCAGCGGCTGAACAGAACGCACTACGTCGGAGTGCTGCTTATCCGGCGTCAGGTTAACCACCAAATCCGCCTGCGGGATCAGCTCTTCGTAAGTGCCGACTTTAAAACCGTTTTCGGTCGCTTTACGCCAGGAAGCGCGTTTCTCAGCGATCGCCTCTTTACGCAGGGCATAAGAGATGTCCAGACCAGAATCACGCATGTTCAGACCCTGGTTCAGACCCTGTGCACCACAACCGACGATGACCACTTTTTTACCCTGAAGGTAGCTCGCGCCGTCAGCGAATTCTTCGCGGCCCATAAAGCGACATTTACCCAACTGCGCCAGTTGCTGGCGCAGATTCAGTGTATTGAAGTAGTTAGCCATGGTGATTCCTCATGATGTTGTGCTTCTTATTGTTCGGTTCGCGTTTGCGAGATTAAATTCACTATATGTCAGGAAACTTATTGCGGAAATTGATATATTCACAACGTCACATTGCAATTTCTGCAACGTCAAAATCGAGGGCTGAGCCTGTGGATTTACGCGATCTGAAAATGTTTCTACATCTGGCGGAAAGCCGTCATTTTGGGCGCAGCGCGCGGGCGATGCACGTCAGCCCATCGACACTTTCACGGCAGATTCAGCGCCTGGAAGAAGATCTCGGCCAACCGCTATTTATACGCGATAATCGGACGGTAACGCTGACCGAAGCGGGCGAAGAGCTGCGTGTTTTCGCCCAGCAAACGCTGTTGCAATATCAGCAACTGCGCCACACAATCGACCAGCAAGGGCCGTCGCTCTCTGGTGAGTTACATATTTTCTGCTCGGTGACCGCTGCTTACAGCCATCTTCCGCCGATTCTTGATCGCTTCCGCGCGGAACACCCGTCGGTGGAGATCAAGCTCACCACCGGTGATGCGGCGGATGCGATGGAAAAAGTTGTCACCGGCGAAGCGGATTTGGCGATTGCCGGTAAGCCAGAGACGTTACCCGGTGCAGTGGCATTTTCGATGCTGGAGAATCTGGCGGTAGTGCTGATCGCACCTGCGCTGCCCTGCCCGGTTCGTAATCAGGTATCTGTAGAGAAGCCGGACTGGTCGACGGTGCCGTTTATCATGGCCGATCAGGGACCAGTGCGCCGCCGCATTGAACTGTGGTTCCGACGCAATAAAATCAGCAACCCGATGATTTACGCCACGGTCGGCGGGCATGAAGCGATGGTATCGATGGTGGCGCTAGGCTGTGGCGTGGCATTGTTACCGGAAGTTGTGTTGGATAATAGTCCTGAACCTGTACGCAACCGTGTGATGATTCTTGATCGCAGCGATGAGAAAACACCGTTTGAACTGGGCGTTTGCGCACAAAAAAAGCGGCTACATGAGCCGCTGATTGAGGCGTTCTGGAAGATTTTACCCAACCACAAATAACGTTGACGCGTGGGTAGGCCTGATAAGCGAAGCGCCATCAGGCATTTTTCCCTAACCCGCCAAAAAGAACCTGAACGCCGGGTTATTGGTTTCGTCGTGACAATCGTAGCCCAGCTCATTCAGCCGGGTTTCGAAATCCGGTTCATGGTCGCCAAGTTCGAACGCCGCCAGTACGCGCCCGTAGTCGGTGCCATGACTGCGATAGTGGAACAAAGAGATATTCCAGTGCGTACCCAGCGTGTTAAGAAAGCGCAGCAGCGCGCCCGGTGATTCCGGGAATTCGAAGCTGTAGAGGCGTTCCTGCAACGGATGCGATGGACGCCCGCCGACCATATAGCGCACATGTAGCTTCGCCATTTCGTCATCGGAGAGATCAACCACGCTGTAGCCGCCTTCGTTGAGCATCTGCAAAATTTCTTTGCGCTCCTCAAGGCCGCGGCTTAAGCGCACGCCGACAAAAATGCAGGCATTTTTGGCATCTGCAAAGCGATAGTTGAACTCTGTGACCGAGCGCCCACCGAGTAGCTGGCAAAATTTAAGGAAACTGCCTTTTTCTTCCGGAATGGTCACCGCCAGCAATGCTTCGCGCTGTTCACCCAGTTCGCAACGTTCCGAGACGTAGCGCAGGCCGTGGAAATTGACGTTAGCTCCCGAGAGCACATGCGCCAGGCGCTCACCACGAATGTTGTGCTGGGCGATATATTTTTTCATTCCCGCCAGCGCCAACGCGCCAGACGGCTCCGCCACCGCGCGCACATCTTCGAACAGGTCTTTCATCGCCGCACAGATGGCATCGCTATCAACGGTGATGATGTCGTCGAGATACTCCTGACACAGACGGAACGTTTCGTCACCAATGCGCTTGACCGCGACCCCCTCAGCAAACAAACCTACGCGCGGCAGGTCAACAGGATGACCTGCATCCAGCGCCGCTTTCAGGCAGGCTGAATCTTCCGCTTCCACGGCTATCACTTTGATTTGCGGCATCAGTTGTTTGATCAGCACCGCCACCCCCGCCGCCAGACCGCCGCCGCCGACCGGCACAAATACGCGATCAAGATGGGCGTCCTGCTGGAGCAATTCCAGCGCCAGCGTGCCCTGTCCGGCAATCACCATCGGATGATCAAATGGCGGAACCCAGGTGAAGCCCTGCTGCTGCGACAGTTCAATCGCTTTGGCTTTTGCTTCATCAAAGTTCGCACCGTGAAGCAACACTTCGCCGCCGAAGCCGCGTACCGCATCAACTTTGATATCAGCGGTGGCGGTTGGCATGACGATTAGCGCCTTCACGCCTAATCGTGCGGAGGAGAACGCAACGCCCTGCGCGTGGTTACCCGCAGAAGCAGTAATCACGCCGTGCGCTTTCTGTTCTTCCGTCAGGCCCGCCATCATGGCGTATGCGCCGCGCAGCTTAAAGCTGTGCACTGGCTGGCGGTCTTCGCGCTTTACCAGAATGACGTTATCAAGACGCGACGAGAGTTTTTCCATTTTCTGCAGCGGCGTGACCTGCGCCGCTTCATAGACCGGCGCGCGTAGCACCGCCCGTAAATACTCAGCGCCTTCCGGTGCGCCAGACAGGGGTAGTGAGTCTGCCATTATTAACCCCCCAGTTTCGATTTATCGCGTACCGCACCTTTGTCGGCACTGGTCGCCAGGCTGGCGTAAGCGCGCAGAGCAAAGGAGACCAGACGTTCACGGTTTTTCGGCGTCCAGGCTTTATCACCACGGGCTTCCTGCGCTTCACGACGTGCCGCCAGTTCTGCATCACTTACTTGTAACTGAATGCTGCGGTTCGGAATGTCGATGGCGATCAGGTCACCGTCTTCAATCAGGCCAATGCTGCCGCCACTTGCCGCTTCCGGTGAGACGTGACCGATGGAAAGGCCAGAGGTGCCGCCAGAGAAGCGACCGTCGGTGATCAGTGCACAGGCTTTACCGAGGCCCATCGATTTCAGGAAGCTGGTTGGGTAGAGCATTTCTTGCATCCCCGGACCGCCTTTCGGCCCTTCGTAGCGGATCACGACTACGTCGCCTGCCACAACTTTGCCACCGAGGATCGCTTCTACCGCGTCGTCCTGACTTTCATACACTTTCGCCGGACCGGTAAATTTCAGGATGCTGTCATCGACGCCCGCGGTTTTAACAATACAGCCGTTTTCCGCGAAGTTACCGTAAAGTACAGCCAGACCACCGTCCTGGCTGTAGGCGTGTTCCAGTGAGCGGATACAACCGTTAGCACGGTCGTCATCGAGGGAGTCCCAACGGCAATCCTGCGAGAACGCCTGGGTGGTACGGATACCCGCCGGGCCTGCACGAAACATATTTTTTACCGCATCATCCTGGGTCAACATGACGTCGTAGTGTTCCAGCGTTTGCGGCAACGTCAGACCGAGCACGTTTTTCACATTGCGATTCAGTAATCCCGCGCGATCCAGTTCCCCGAGGATACCGATAACGCCACCAGCACGGTGAACATCTTCCATATGGTATTTCTGAGTGCTCGGCGCAACTTTGCACAACTGCGGGACTTTGCGTGAAAGTTTATCGATATCACTCATCGTGAAATCGATTTCTGCTTCCTGCGCCGCTGCCAGCAGATGGAGAACGGTGTTAGTGGAACCACCCATCGCGATATCCAGCGTCATGGCGTTTTCAAATGCCGCTTTGCTGGCAATATTACGCGGCAGGGCGCTTTCATCGTTTTGCTCGTAGTAACGTTTGGTCAGCTCGACAATGCGTTTACCGGCGTTAAGGAACAATTGCTTACGGTCAGCGTGGGTTGCCAGCAGTGAGCCGTTACCCGGCTGCGACAAGCCCAGCGCTTCGGTCAGGCAGTTCATCGAGTTGGCGGTGAACATCCCGGAGCAGGAGCCGCAAGTTGGGCAGGCTGAACGCTCAACCTGATCGCTCTGGGAGTCAGAGACTTTCGGATCTGCCCCCTGGATCATCGCATCAACCAGATCAAGTTTGATGATCTGATCGGACAGTTTGGTTTTTCCGGCCTCCATCGGACCACCGGAAACAAAGATCACCGGAATATTCAGGCGTAGGGAGGCCATCAGCATCCCTGGGGTGATTTTGTCGCAGTTGGAGATACAGACCATCGCGTCGGCGCAGTGGGCGTTCACCATATACTCAACGGAATCAGCGATCAGTTCGCGAGATGGCAGTGAATAAAGCATGCCCCCGTGGCCCATGGCGATCCCATCATCCACCGCAATGGTGTTGAACTCTTTGGCAACACCGCCAGCCGCTTCAATTTGTTCAGCGACCAGTTTACCGAGATCGCGCAGATGGACGTGGCCCGGTACAAATTGGGTGAACGAGTTCACAACCGCGATAATCGGTTTGCCAAAATCGGCGTCGGTCATTCCGGTGGCGCGCCACAGCGCACGAGCCCCCGCCATATTACGGCCATGAGTGGTGGTGGCGGAACGGTACTTAGGCATACTTTATTTACTCCCAGTGTCTGTCTCGTAAATGGGACGGTGCGTGCCATCCCATTTTTGTATTTATTGATTAACTTGATCCAACCAGCCCCATTTATCTTCGGTTTCGCCGGTGAAGAGGCCAAAGAAGGCTTGCTGAATACGTTTGGTAACCGGGCCACAACGACCTTCGCCTACCTGAATACCGTCTACACTGCGCACTGGCGTGATTTCAGCCGCAGTACCGGACATAAAGACTTCATCTGCCAGATAGAGTGATTCGCGCGACAGAACTTGCTCACGCACTTCAATTCCCAGCTCTTTCGCCAGTTTGATGATGGCGTCACGGGTAATGCCCGGTAATGCGGATGAGGTAAACGGCGGGGTGAACAGCACGCCATCTTTCACTTCAAACAGGTTTTCGCCTGCACCTTCAGAGATGTAACCATTCACATCCAGCGCGATACCTTCCTGATAGCCATGGCGGCGCGCTTCGCTACCCACCAGCAGGGAAGAGAGGTAATTACCACCCGCTTTCGCCGCAGTTGGGATGGTGTTTGGTGCTGCGCGGTTCCAGGAGGAAACCATCGCATCAATCCCCTGCTCCAGCGCTTCTGCGCCCAGATACGCTCCCCACGGGAAAGCGGCGATAATCACGTCGGTGGAGTATCCCGCTGGCGGGTTTACGCCCATGCCAACGTCACCGACAAAAATCAGCGGACGGATATAGGCACTGGTGAGATTATTTTTGCGGATTACGTCGCGGCAGGCTTCCATCAGCTCATCAATACTCTGTGAAACCGGGAAGCGATAGATTTTTGCGGAGTCATGCAGACGCTGCATATGCTCACGATGACGGAATACAACCGGTCCTTTATGTGAGTCGTAGCAACGGATACCTTCAAAAACCGAGGTGCCATAGTGCAGCGCGTGCGACATTACATGCACCTTCGCGTCTTCCCAGCGAACCATCTCCCCATTGAACCAAATGTAATCAGCTTTCTTCGTGGTCATTTTTATATTCCTTTTGCGCTCAGGCGCGGATTTGTTGTGATGTTGTTGTGCTCTGGCAGATGGCAACGTGTGCGACGTCCACCAGTTTATTTAACTGACTAAACAGTAAGTCGACCGACCGTGGGCTGGCAACGGTCAATTCGATATTTATATTTTGTGCATCACTGGCGGCGGCCATATTCATTGAGCAAACATGGAAACCACGATGGCGCACCACGCGTAAAACACGTTCTAAGGTTTCCGGATTGAAGCGAGCCGATACATTAACCTGATGTTGCATCATGATAATTTCTCCAACATTTCTGAATTACTGGCACCAGGCGGCACCAGTGGCCAGACGTTCTCAAGTTCGTCGATTGAGACATGAAGCAGGTATGGCCCATCACTGTTCAGCATGGTGTCGAGTGCCGCTTCAACCTGGTCTTTACGGGTGATGTGTTGGCCAGGGATACCGAAGGCTCTGGCTAACATGAGGAAATCGGGGTTATCGGTAAGGGTGGTTTCGCTGTATCTTTCCTGGAAAAACAATTGCTGCCATTGTCGAACCATCCCTAACCGTTGGTTATCGAGTAAGACGATTTTCAACGGTAATTGCTTGCGTTTTACGGTACCCAACTCTTGCACATTCATCATGAAAGAGCCGTCACCGGAGATACAAACAACGGTATCGTTCGGTCGCGCGACTTGCGCGCCAACCGCCGCTGGTAAACCGAAACCCATGGTGCCTAACCCACTGGATGTGATGAAATTTTCCGGGCGAGTATGGGCGATGTGCTGCGCGGCCCACATCTGATGCTGTCCCACATCCGTGGTCACAACACAATCCGCAGCCTTACGATCCGACAGTTGTTTTAACAACAACGGCGCGTAGATAGCCTCTCCGGGGTGATCGTAGCGCCAGGCATGTTCATCACGCAGTTGTGCGCAATATTGCTGCCAGCCATTGATATTTAACGACTGCTGTAATGCCGGTAACAAAGCATTCAAATCGCCCTGTAATGCCACATGCGCCTGACGCAGTTTGTTCATTTCTGCTGGGTCGATATCCATATGGATCACGCAGGCATGTGGTGCGAAGGTATTCAGTTTGCCGGTAACCCGGTCATCAAAACGTGCACCCACGGCGATCAGCAGATCACACTCCTGTACCGCGAAGTTCGCCGCTTTGGTGCCGTGCATCCCCAACATTCCCAGATAGTACGGATAATCCGTCTCGACTGCGCCCAGCCCTTTCAACGTACAGGTGACAGGCATTTTTGTGGTCGTGAGAAACTCACGCAGAGCAGGAACAGCCTGCGCCATACCGACACCGCCGCCGACATACAACATCGGCTTTTGCGCTTTAGTCAGCATCTGTCGCGCTTGCTCAACTTCTGCATGTGGAAAAGTCACTTCGTTTTCAACGGTGGTGAACCACGGTTCCAGATCGCCACTGGCTAACTGAATATCTTTTGGGATATCAACCAGAACCGGGCCGGGACGACCTGAGCTGGCGACATCAAACGCTTCCGCCATGATGCGTGGTAATTCTTCCAGCGACTGCACCAGGAAGCTGTGTTTGGTACAGGCTAACGACAATCCCAGTACATCCACTTCCTGAAATGCGTCGGTGCCGATAAACGGTGCGGACACCTGACCGGTGATGGCAACAACCGGAACAGAATCTAACAGCGCATCCGCCAGTCCGGTGATCAGATTGGTTGCACCAGGGCCAGACGTGGCAATGCATACACCGGTTTTGCCGGTAGCACGAGCATAGCCGATAGCTGCCATTGCCGCCCCTTGCTCATGTCGGCACAACAAGTGCTCCACGCCGCCGTCATACAATGCATCATAAACCGGCATAATTGCGCCACCCGGATAACCAAAAACGGTATTCACCCCCTGTGCCCGCAACGCATGTACCACCCACTGTGCGCCATTCATAGTTAGTTCCCCGTCCTGAATCTTGAGAAACAGAATTTTGTGCTGTTATTCATTGTCTGCTTCTCGGTTATGTTTTTAAGGTCAAAAAAAACCCCCGAACCTTTCGGTGCGGGGGTCTTAGTTCGTTAAGGCTTGATCTCTAAGCCTTTCCTCGTCCAAGTGCAGCCCCGCACGGTGGGATAATAATCACCACCACGCTAATCACGACCAGGCTAATCACTCGTAGAAGGGCTGTCATTTTGTCTTTTCTTGCATCTTGTTCGAAGGAATACCTAAAGAGTTACCATAGATTTTGCGAATGGCACAAGATATTTTTTGGTCGCTTTTTATGACAAATATAATAATTTCTATAAAAACCATTGTTTTTTATATAAAAAATAGTGAATGAAAAAAATTCAATTTCCGTATAATTCTTGCCCTTTCTTAAAGACTAATTCTTGCACGCCTCATTTTTGCGAGCGTTAATCCATCGCTAATACAACTCAAATCACTTTGCATAAATAAACAGGAATCTACCGCCAAATAACACAATTTAGCAGGCTACAGCAGCGATCTCTTATGTTCATAATGGTGACTTAAGGAGGACTTATGTCACTGTCAATTGTTCATACCCGTGCCGCGCTGGGAGTAAACGCTCCGCCGATCACTGTTGAGGTACATATCAGTAAAGGTCTACCCGGATTAACGATGGTGGGCTTACCAGAAACAACGGTAAAAGAAGCACGCGATCGCGTGCGTAGCGCCATTATCAATAGCGGATATGAATATCCGTCGAAAAAAATCACCATAAATCTTGCGCCTGCCGATCTACCGAAAGAAGGTGGAAGATATGATTTACCTATCGCCATTGCGTTGCTGGCTGCCTCTGAACAGCTTACAGCCAATAAGTTGGATGAATATGAATTAGTTGGGGAACTGGCGCTTACAGGCGCTTTGCGTGGCGTTCCCGGCGCAATCTCCAGTGCAACTGAAGCTATTAAGTCGGGCAGAAAGATTATCGTCGCGAAAGACAATGAAGCGGAAGTAGGGCTAATTAACGGTGAAGGATGCCTGATAGCCGATCATCTACAAGCGGTCTGTGCATTTCTGGAAGGTAAACATGCTCTCGAACGCCCAAAACCAACAGATGCGGAATCCTGGGTATTACAACATGATCTCAGTGATGTTGTCGGTCAGGAGCAAGGAAAGCGAGGGCTGGAAATTACCGCCGCTGGCGGGCACAACCTTTTACTGATTGGGCCGCCGGGAACGGGTAAAACAATGCTCGCCAGCCGTATTAATGGTCTGTTGCCAGATTTAAGTAATGAAGAGGCACTGGAGAGTGCTGCGATATTAAGTCTGGTAAATGCCGAATCGGTACAAAAACAGTGGCGGCAACGCCCGTTCCGTTCACCACATCACAGTGCGTCGTTAACTGCGATGGTTGGCGGTGGTGCAATTCCCGGGCCTGGTGAAATTTCGCTGGCGCATAACGGCGTGCTTTTTCTTGATGAGCTACCTGAATTTGAACGGCGTACATTGGATGCCTTGCGGGAGCCCATAGAGTCAGGCCAGATCCATCTTTCACGCACGCGAGCGAAAATAACCTATCCGGCACGTTTCCAGCTTGTCGCGGCGATGAATCCCAGCCCTACCGGACATTATCAGGGGAACCATAACCGCTGTACGCCAGAACAAACATTACGTTATCTCAACCGACTCTCAGGTCCCTTTCTCGACCGCTTTGATCTCTCACTGGAGATCCCTCTCCCACCGCCCGGTATTCTGAGTAAAGCGGTAGTTCTGGGGGAAAACAGCGCCACCGTTAAACAACGCGTAATAGCTGCCAGAGAGCGCCAATTTAAGCGGCAGAATAAACTGAATGCCTGGCTGGATAGCCCAGAAATACGACAATTCTGCAAGCTTGAGAGTGAAGACGCACAGTGGCTGGAAGAAACGCTGATCCATCTGGGATTATCTATTCGTGCCTGGCAGCGGTTACTGAAAGTATCAAGAACCATTGCGGATATTGATCAGTCTGAGACCATCACACGCCCGCATCTGCAGGAGGCGGTTAGCTATCGAGCTATCGACCGCTTGTTAATCCATTTGCAAAAACTACTGGCATAAAAAAAGGGCATTTCGCCCTTTTTTATTAATCGTCGGAATCGGTGTAGTCTTCAGCACCTTCGACCTGCGGTTTACCGCCGGAAAGAGTGTGAAAACGTTTTGGACGCTTGATACGCGTCATATATTTAGACCACACGCGTTCTGCTTCTGTCACTGGCTCACGTTCGCCACGGCATACTGCTACGAAGAGTTTCTCTTCTTCGGTCACCGGCTCGCGTTTACCGAGATCCAGCTCATTGAAGGCATAACCATGACGTTCAAGCAGTTGTGCCTCTTTGATGGTGAAATCACCATGACGAGAGAACCCACGTGGATAATGTTTATTGTCGAAATATCGATTAGTCGTCGTAAAGCTTTCCGCCATCCTGCACGCTCCTAATTCTTTGACCGAGCTAGTTATGGCGCGGAGTATTAGTTACGCTTGACAGAGTGTAAAACAAAACATTTAAATCATAACGACAAATAATTTTGCGGAGAGCACTGTGGATACGGAATTGTTAAAAACTTTCCTGGAAGTTAGCCGAACACGTCACTTTGGTCGAGCGGCTGAATCGCTCTATCTGACCCAATCAGCTGTGAGTTTTCGGATCAGGCAACTGGAAAATCAACTGGGTGTGAACCTTTTCACCCGCCACAGGAATAATATCCGTTTGACCGCTGCAGGAGAAAAGCTCCTGCCTTATGCAGAAACGCTCATGAGTACCTGGCAGGCCGCCCGTAAGGAAGTGGCACATACCTCACGACATAATGAGTTCTCCATCGGTGCCAGCGCCTCGTTGTGGGAATGTATGCTTAATCAGTGGCTGGGACGTTTGTATCAAAATCAGGATGCCCACACAGGGTTGCAGTTCGAAGCGCGGATCGCCCAACGGCAGTCACTGGTAAAACAACTGCATGAACGTCAGCTTGATCTTCTTATTACCACTGAAGCGCCCAAAATGGACGAGTTTAGTAGCCAGTTGCTGGGGCATTTTACTTTGGCACTTTATGCCAGCACCCCTTCTAAATTAAAAGGAGATCTTAACTATCTGCGACTGGAATGGGGGCCAGATTTTCAACAACATGAGGCCGGTTTAATCGGTGCTGATGAAGTTCCAATCCTGACAACCAGTTCTGCCGAACTGGCACAGCAACAGATTGCAATGCTTAATTGTTGTACCTGGCTACCAGTAAGTTGGGCTCGCAAAAAAGGCGGATTGCATACTGTTGTCGACAGCACAACGCTTTCACGTCCTCTCTATGCTATATGGCTGCAAAATAGTGATAAACACGCGTTGATTCGCGATCTATTGAAAATTAACGTTCTGGATGATGTGTATTAATTAAAATAGCTGGCAAGGATGCCGGAAGAAGGTTTTACTTTGGATGAGTTTATTACAGATAAAAAAAATCCTTAGCTTTCGCTAAGGATGATTTCTGGCAGGGGCGGAGAGACTCGAACTCCCAACACCCGGTTTTGGAGACCGGTGCTCTACCAATTGAACTACGCCCCTAATTAGGGTGGCGGAACGGACGGGACTCGAACCCGCGACCCCCTGCGTGACAGGCAGGTATTCTAACCGACTGAACTACCGCTCCACCGAATTCTTTTACAACCACCAGTTTTATGACCGGCTTACTGCTAAATTTGATGCCTGGCAGTTCCCTACTCTCGCATGGGGAGACCCCACACTACCATCGGCGCTACGGCGTTTCACTTCTGAGTTCGGCATGGGGTCAGGTGGGACCACCGCGCTATCTCCGCCAG